>JAJYEK010000018.1 GCA_021785795.1 Pseudomonadota bacterium | reverse complement strand
ACGCTCGCCCCGGAATCCCGGCGGCTGCTCTCGGTGGCCGGTACCCTGCCCAAACATCTGGCCGAGCAATTGGGGCCCTGGATCGGAGATGGACCGTGGGCGCGGTTTTTCGACCACCCGACGGACACCTTCGCGCTGTCGCCCATCACCTGCATCGAGATGGGGACCATCATGCAATACGGGGTCGCGGCCCGCGCGTTCCTGGATTACGCCTTCTACCGTCTCAAGAAGTCGCTGGACGGCCGTCCGACCCTCATCTACGTCGAGGAGGCTTGGTTCCTCTTGGAAGACGAGCGGTTCGCGGCCATCGTCAACGACTGGCTGCGGACCTTCGCCAAGAAGAACGCCATCCTCGTCTTGACGACCCAGTCCCTGAACGAGGTGGTCACGTCGAAGGCCTTCACGGCCATCATCGACAACATCCAGACCCGGGTCTATCTGCCCAACCCCAATGTCCATGCCCATGGCGATCTCTACAAGGAGCGCATGGGGTTGAACGAGGCGCAGATCCGCGCCATCGAGACCGGGGTGCGCAAGCGTCACTACTACATCGTCACGCCGTCCGTGTCTCGCATGGTCGACATGCCATTGTCGGCGGCGACGTTGGCCTGGCTGCGGTCGGACGCAAAGGCGCAAAAGGTGTTCGAGGAATGCCGGTCCGGCGGTCGGCCGGATTGGCGCGATATCTACGTCGAGAGGATGAGCCGAGAGGGCGGCTAAAGGGGAGGTGCAGATGATCACGCGAACGGGAAGTGTATGGGCGCTCATGATCGCGGGGCTCGTGGTGGCTGCCCCGGCGCAGGCGATTCCGGTGTTCTCAACGGACATCATGGGCGACCTCCAGCGCATGTACGCGCTGGCGCAGCGCGCCGAGACCGTCATGAGCACGGCGAACAATTACGCCGAGAATGTCATGCAGACCTATATGATGGTCAAAAACCTGAAAAGCGCGCCCCTGCAAACGCTCTCTCAGATGAGCGGGCCAAGCGGTCAAGCGTACATGGCCTACACCAATCTGGGTTATCAGGCCGGCCAGCTGGCGAACGACGTGAATGGGCAGGCCATGGCGTATCAAAGCGCCTACAGTTCGTTTTCGCTATCCCAGCTCTCGCCCACGGCGTTCATACAGGCCGAGGAGAGCGCGGCTTACGGCTCGCATGCGGCGAGCCAGAACGAGCTGCAAGTGGCCAAGGCCGCGGCCCAGCAAACCGACAGCCAGATCCAGGCGGTCCAAAAGGCCGAACAAGCCATCCCCGCGAATTCGGGCGAGCAACGTCAACTCCAGCTCCTCAACACCCAAATGGCGGCGCAACAGAAGGCCGATCAGACCGAGATCACGCAACTGAATGCGGTGGTCGCGGCGGACGCGGTGCGCAATCAACAGAGGAGCATCAGTCAAGCGGCCGGCGACAGTAGCGCCCGCGCCGCGGCGTCGATGTTTTCCGGCCAGCGGCAGGCGCTCAATTATTCCTTTCGCGCACCCGCGCCCAGTCCCCAATGACCAAAGAAAACTCTCGAGAATGGACCCGTCCGCCAGCCCTCGCGGCCTGGCTGTGGGCCTGGCTGCTCGTTGTGGCGTTCATACCCCTGGCGCATGCCGGCGGCATCCCGCCGAGCCCGCAAAATCCCGCCCAGCCGATCTCCTCGGTCACCGGTGGCATCGGGAACTATATTACCGCCCCTCCATCCCCCGAAATTCGGGCGCTGGAGAGGAAGGATCACAGACTGATGTACCAGGACACGCTCACCACGGTCGTGTCGCACCTGAACAGCGAGGCCTTGACGATGGCCGGCCGTTACAATCAAGTCGCGATCACCCAGGTTCGGGACATGATGATCATCATGGTGGCCCTGCTCGGACTGAAGATCGGGTTCGACTTGACGGGGGGGCTGTCCGGCACGATGCGCGCCATTGGGGAGTTATTCATGATCTGGGGTTTGGTGATGTGGATGCTCACCGATTACGCCCAGATTACGGGCTGGATCCTCCACGGCTTTACCTCGGCCGCGAATATCGTGACGGGCACGCTGGTGAAATCCGGCGGGTTCGCGCCGGATTACCAGATGGTCAATCAGGCCATCCAGCTGCTCCTGGATATCCGGCATCTGCCATGGGCCCAAGGGGCGACGTTTATGAATTTGCATCTGGAAGGCATCTTTGATTCCTTCGTGGCCATGATATTCGATCTTCTGATGATGATCGTCCTGCTCTTCACGGGTATCATAACCATCATTTTCTATTTCCTCTCGCAGGCGTACATTTCCGTTGCCATCGCGGTGGGACCGGTCTTCCTGCCGTGGGCCATCATCCCGTGGACGCGCAAATACGCGGCAAACTGGGTCCATTTCCTGATTCAGGGCGGCATGTATCGCCTGATTGCGCCGGTGATGATGGCTTTGGCGACCCAGGTGACCACCATCACGAACGATGCTCAGAGCAACGTCGTGGCCGTGTCCCCCAATGGCACGGTCAGCCTGAATTTCGACGCGGGCGTGTACATGATCCTCTTTGCGATTCTCATGGCCTATTTCATGCTCCGGATTCCATCCGTGGTCCAGTCCCTCAGCTCGGGCTTCCTGGGTTCCGGGCTCACAGGCGGCATGGAGGGGGCGGTGACTCGGCGCGCGGGCAATCTCAGTGGAAGCAAATAAACCAAAAGAGAGCGCGGCGTCTGGCTGGGTGGCGCGTTTTCTGGGCGCCGGCCGGCGGCGGTTCGCGGTCCGCACACCGGAGGCCCGGGCGGCGTTTCGAGACGCGCAGACCTTGTTGCGCAACCGGCGGGCGATACCGCGGGATCGCCGCGTGCCATTCGAGGACCCTCCGGACGACATCGGCGGGCGGTTTTTCCCTTGTGCCTTCTGGATCCTTTCCGTGGCCTGGCAAGACCGTCCGCTCATAGTCATAGCGATGGCGCTGCCGGGCACGCTCTTTGCCATCAATGAGGCAGTCTTGTGGGTCCTGGAGGTAATCCATCGACTGGTCCAGTGATACGCTATCGGCCACCCCATCGATTCCCGGGCCGGCGCACCCCCTTCTTGCGCAGCGTCTGATGGTCGGATTGGGCCTTGGCGGACACCGCCGCGCGCTGTTCCCGGGTCTCGGCCCGAGGGAGGTATTCGCCCGTGCCCATCCGGTCCGAGCGGACCACGTTGACGCCGATGGGGTCATAATCGGGAACCAGGAAATTGCCCCCGCAGCGTTTGCAAAGAAACGTCCGCTGCCAACCGGCCTCCCGGCGGGCCCAGACGACGTCGTTGAAGTACCGGGCACCCTTGATGCCAAGCCATAGGCCGCCCAGCAGCAGAACCAGCCACACGATCGCCCCCACGACGAGGAGGGTTATCGCCTGGGCCTTGGCGTGCGGCGCGCTCGGGACGATCAGGGCATGGTCGACCTCGCGCAAGAGATAGCCGCACGCGATGGTCATCCCGATGATATAGGCCAGAGCCATGAGAACGACGTTGCCCCATCTCAGACGCTTGGGGGGCGCGGATTCCGCCGCCAAGCCCGTAATCGTGGTGGTCCGCGTGCGCGCGTAGAAAAGGCCCAAGCCCATGAAGCCCAGCGCGCCAATCGCGATGGCGATAGGAAAGAAGACAAAGCCCAGAATGGTCAGGGGGCTTATGCTGGCGCCTGCGCCCACGGTCGTCGATTCCGAGTGGCTGACGCCTTTGGCGTAGGTGAGCGCAAGCCGCTGGGTCTTGTGGCTCTCGCATAGCGGACAGCTAATCTCCATGGGCCCTCCCGTGTTTGATCATGTCCAAAGGACTGTCCCAAGATCATCCCGAAAACACGGAAAAACGCAAACGGCGGCCCTTCATGGGCGCTATTCGCGGCCCCCGCCCCACGGCCCCGCGGTAGCGTAGATCCCCTCATGACAGAAGGGGACACGCCATGCCCATACGCTTGAAAGTCGAACCGACGTCGCGCCCGAGCTCCATACCGTACATGACCCGTAAGACCCGGTTTTACAGCACGCCGGTACAAAAGGTGTACGACCGAACCTACTATTTTCACGCCGCCGCGCTGTATCAGGTGGGGGTGCTGCTTCGGGCCGTCGGCACCGAGGCCCAGGCCGCGCGCGTGGAAGAGGCCATCGACGCCCGCCTGGAGGCCTTGACGAACGACATGCAGGCGGAAGTCAGGCGCCTGGAGCAGGTGCGCGACGACAATGGCATCGAGGCCCAGGTCCAGTACACGGGGCCGCTCGACATCGAGGCGCGCATCAGTACGCGCCGCGCGGCCGTGTATCTCGGCGTGCTCGAGCTGTGGGACCGCATGGTGCAAATCATGGATGCATTGCGCCTGACCGGCATCATGACGGACCGGCAGTTCCGCGACGGTGTCTTCGTTTGGCGGCAACAGATCACGCGCACCGTGATCGAAAACATCGGGATCGCGCGCCGGGCCATGATCGCGAGCCGCAAGGCCAACCAGGAGACCATAAAGGCCCAACAGGAGCGCCCCGCCCGGAAAAAGCCCCGGGCCGGCGCCGGCGAGGCCGGGCCGGACGCGCCGGAGGCGGGGGAGCCGTCCGCCCCCTCGCCCGCGCCCGGAGAGGAGGGGGCCCTGGGGCCGGAAGCAACCGACGCGGGCGCGGAGTCCGGCGCCATCGAGGACGCGGGGCCCCGCGAACCCGCGCCGGACGGCGGGTCGCCCGACATGATGGTCGAGATTACCGACGAGCATTTGGCCGACATCCACGACCTGGCCAACGAGACGGAAGACGGCGCCCCGGTGCGCAAGAGCCGGCGGCGGACGTCCGCGTAACGTGGGGCGTCCGTGGATCTCAACGGATCCCAGCAACAGGCCGTCGAGAGCGACGGCCATATCCTGATCTCGGCCTGTCCCGGCGCCGGCAAGACCCGCGTGCTCGCCGCCCGCGCCGCGCGGCTCCTGGCGAGCGACCCCGCAGGCGCCCTGGCGGCCGTGACGTTCACCCGCGAAGCTGCGGACGAATTGCGCCGCCGCATCCTGGCGGAGCGGCCGCAAGACGGGAACCGCCTCTACGCGGGCACCTTTCATGGGCTGGCGTACCGGCAGATGCGCCGCGCGCGCCTCACGGGCCGGATTCTGAGCGAGCATGAGTATCGCGAGGCCTTGCGCCGGGTCTGGGAGACCGATGCGATGGAGATGAAGTTCGACGAGTTCATGGAGCTGGTCGAGCAATGGAAGTCCACGACGGCACTACCCCCCGATCAAGGTCCGGGCGTCGCGGCCTTTCGGAAATACCAGTCGTGGCTCCACGACCACGGGGCCCTGGACTTTGCCGACATTCTCCTGAAGACGGTCGATGGGCTCCGGGAAGGGCGCGTCACGCCGCTCGCGGTCCGGTGGTTGCTGGTCGACGAGAGCCAGGACATGGACGAAGTCCAGTACGCCTGGTTGCGGGCCCATAGCGGGGCCGGCACGCAGATCACCATGGTCGCCGACGACGACCAGTCGATCTACGGGTTCCGGCATGCCCTGGGTTATGGCGGGCTGATGCGGTTCGTGAACGACCATCAAGCCCGCCAGATCACGCTGCCCGTGAATTATCGCTGCTGCCCCGAGGTGCTGGCGCCGTCGGCGCGCTTGATCGGTTACAACACCGACCGGGTCAGCAAGGCCATTCAGGCCGCCAAACCCCCTGGCGGGTCCCTCGAGGTCCGCGTGTTCGCCGAACGGATGGGCGAGGCCACGGCCGTGGCCCAGGCGGTGCGCGGCGCGCCGTCGCGCTGGGCCGTCCTCGCGCGCACCAATCGTCTCCTCGATGCCGTCGAGCTCGCCTGCGGGATTGCCCAGATTCCCTTGCAGCGCCGGGGCGGGACGGGGTTCTGGGAAAGCCCGGCGGCGGCGTCGCTTCTGTCGCTTTTGAAATCTGTGACCGACGGCTCCTGGGTGGGTCTGCGGCACGCGCTGCACTGGTGCGGCGTGAAGTCCGACGGCGTGCAGCTCATACAGGCGCTACTGGGATCGGCGCCGCCCGCGCAATGGCCTGCGCTTTTGGCAAAGCCCCCCGCCGCGCAGGCCGAGGCCTTCGCGTTGACGTTTCCACCGAAGTCGCCGACGCGCCGGGTGGCGTTGCTGCTCCTTTCGGGCTTCGCGGACTGGACGGCGCTCGCCGCGGCGGGTCGCGAGGGTCTGGTGTTGGCGGGGGTGGCGCGCTTTTGCGCCCTCGGGGTGCCGGAGCGGGCGCGGGAGACCTGTGCGTGGGCGCTCGACGCGCTCGGCAAGATGCCCGGGTCGCTTTCCGCGCGTCTCGCGCTGGTCGGGCAGAACCGGCGCCGCGAGCCCGACCCCGATGGGGTCGTGCTGGCGACGCTGCATGCCGCGAAAGGTCTCGAGTTTCCATGCGTCTGGCTGATCGCGGCCGAGGAGGGGATCCTGCCGCATCTCGACGGCACGCTGGAGGAGGAACGGCGGCTCTGTTACGTCGGCATGACGCGCGCCGAGGATACGCTGGTCATGTCCTATGCCGTGGATTGCGGCAGCCCGAGCCGCTTTCTCGCGGAGGCCGGCCTTGCGCGCTAAATGGGGGCGGGCGGGCCTTTGGGGCCTGGCCGGCGCGGTGCTGGGCGCTCTCGTGTGGGATCGGCTGGCCGGTTTCTGGGTCTTGTGGTTCGTGCCCATCGCCTGGGGCGCGACCGGGGGCGCAGGCGAGGCGGGCGCCCTCATGGCGGGCTATTACGGCGCCGCCCTGGCCGGGTCTCTCGCGGCCCTAGATCTCTTTTACAACCCGCTCGCGGCCGTGGCCGGGTGGTCGGCCTGCACGCTTTTGCTGACGGCCCCCTGGGCGCTCGCGCGCTGGAACCGGCCCGGCGACCGCTATCCGGCCTTACGCTATCTGGGCGCGCTCGTGGTGGTCAGTCTGCCGCCTCTGGGCGTATTGGGCATGGCCTCGCCGTGGTGCGCGGCCGCCGCGAGTTTCCCAGGTCTGGGGCTCGCAGGTCTCGCCCTGGCGCTGGGAGCGAGCGCGGTGTTGGTGCGATTCGGGCGGGGGCTCCGCCCGCTTGGCCAAAGGGCACCGTGTCCGACCCGGGCGGTGGTTTCAGGCGCAACGCTGCTGACGCTCTTGCTGGCCGGCGCCCTGATCCCGACACCCGCCTGGTCGTGGCCCGGACGGATAGAAGCGCTGACGACCCAGGACCGGGAGTCGGCCAGCGCGCCGTCGCCGCTGCGGGTGCTGCGCCAGAACGCCCGCCTGGTCCATCGGGTCCTGGCGCGGATCCGCCACGCGGCGCCTCGGACCACGTTCGTTCTTCCCGAGGACGCGGCGGTGCACTGGTCGCCCGTGACGGCGCTCCTGTGGTGGCCGGTGGCCCTTGCCGCCTACCGGCACCATGACACCGTGATGCTGGGGGTGACCGCGCGGTTCCACGGGGAACGACAAAAGCGCGATGGCTTGTTGCTCATGGGCCGCCATGCGGGCCTCATAACGGCCCGTCAGCCCATGCCGGTGACGGAATGGAATCCGTGGGCGTCGCCGGGCGTCAAGGCGCACTGGTGGCGATCGGGCGCCACGACCGCCTTGGGGTATCCGGCCGCCGTGACGATCTGCTACGAGCAGCTCCTCGTGTGGCCCGTGGCCGAAGCGTTCATGGGGCATCCGGCGCCGGCCGTCCTGATAGGCGCCAGCAACCACTGGTGGGTGCGGGTCGGGTCGCTCGACGCCGGCGAAGGACGGATGCAGGCCCGGATGCTGGCCGCGTGGGGACGACTCTATGGGGTGCCGGTGATCCTCGCCGACAACCACGCGTGATCCGCGTGTGGCGAGCAGACCTCGAGGGGCCGTGGCGGACAAGGGTAGGACACGCAACGGACAAGCGGTTGGGGGCCATGGGTCGAGCAGACAGGAACCGGACACGGACCGGACACGCGCCCGGGAGAAGCGGGCTGTGCCGGGCGCGAGGGCGAGGGCAACGAGGGAAACCGGACAAAAAGGAGACACGGACCGGACGCGCGTCCACCCGCTGTGCGCGGCATCGCGCGACGACCCGTCGGGGTGGACACGGACCGGACACGAGCTGGACACGTGTCCTGGGGAAGCCCGGCGGATATCGCTTTCATGAGAGGGGAAACATGCCAAAACGGACAAGAGTAGGACAGGAGCTGGACACCTGTCTCAAAACCGGGATGAACCGGGGAAAAGCGGGGCGGGAGCGCTCTTATGGATCTCGGGCCGCTAGATCCATAAGTAATAGAATTATGGCACGGACCCCTCCCGCCTCACCACGCCCTTCCCCTCTCCACCACCACGCGGGAATGTCTTATGCACGTCCATGACTGGATTGCTCTGCAACGCACCATCCTCTACGAGGTCGCAGAGACCCAAATGAAAGCCATACACCACACCCTTTCCAGAAAAGGGCAGACGCGCATGAACGAAAAGGGCGCATCGCTGCATGCAGAAGAGCTCCGCGTCCGCGTCCGCCGCCACAAGGACCGCTACCTCCTCATCGAATGGCTCATCCGACGCTGGTCTCGTCAGGACGGCAGCGCCCGCTTTGCCACCCATAGCCTTCGCAAAGGCCGGGGCGACCGGTTCTCCCGCGCCGTGCTCGCCCGTCACGCCCGCCAGGAAGACCTCCCCGCCGTGCTCGAGGCCGAGGCCGTGTTTGCCGACTGCCGGCGCCGTATGCGTCTCCTGAACGACCTGGAGCGTAAACTCGCCGAAGCAGGCTACGAACGGCCCGTCCCTTAATTGTGCTCGCGATACACGTAGATCCCCGTGCTGAGCAGCACGACAAAGAACGCCCCCACCACATAGCTCAGGAACCACAAGCCGGTCAGTCCCATCGCCTTGTCCCAGTAATGCAGGGCTGTGAGCCCCGCTACCACAACCCCCAGCCGCCCGAGATAGACCTTGGGCCGCTCCAGGAAGCGCTGGGCATCCACCATGGGCGGAAGCGGCACTATCGGCCCTTCCCGCTCCCAGTCCATCGGCAGAAACGGGTCCACGAGCGCCTTCTGCATGCGCCGCCAGCGCACCCGCGTCACCGGCAGCACCCACGGCCAGCGGCGGTCCATCACCGCGTCGGCGGCCAGGAACACGCCAAGGCACGCCACGACCCATACCATATGCACAAACAGAATCCACATCACGCCCTCCTCGCGTAGGCTCCTTCGGGCCCGGCCGGCCGTCATGCCCTATCCTAGCCGATCCTCAAAAAACGCAAGTGATGCCGCGCCCATTACGGAATACGAAGGCGTGTCCGAAAAAAAGGATCGGCGGCCGGCCCTCCCCGGACCTTGGCGGCAAGCCCGTCAAAGCCCGGGCGCATATCCACAGGGGGCGACGGCGAGCCAGATGCAGCCTCCGGGGCTCGGGAGCATGGCGGCTCCAGAAACCGTATCAGGGGCGACGCTGTGTGCGGCTATCGGAATGCCCAAGGAAGTCACCGTCGGACCGAAACTCGACGTCAATCATCGGCGCTCAAGGCTGGCGCAGAAACAGGAGCCGCTGGTGGCCAACCCGGGCAGTCCCGTAGTTGGCTGAGTCGCAGGATATGCTATCCTTCACATGGGACAGAGCCGGGTTTGGCAGTTGCGGGCCCGTTGCTCCAATGATCTGAGAAGCAAGGGCGGAAATGAAAAAAATTGCTTGCGTGGATCTGTTCTGCGGCGCGGGCGGTCTGACGCATGGCTTCGTGTTGGAAGGGCTGCCGGTTATCGCCGGTATCGATCTGGATCCAGCCTGCCACTTCCCCTATGAAGCCAACAACAAGGCCCGATTCATAGAGCGTGACATCAGCAAGGTCACGACCGATGAGCTAGAGGCGCTGTTCGGCGATGCCGAACTGAAGGTCTTGGCAGGCTGCGCGCCGTGCCAGCCCTTCTCGACCTACGCCCAGCGTTACGACTTGGATGGCAAGGACGGCAGGTGGGGCTTGCTCTACGAGTTCGCGCGCCTTGCCAAGGGCTCGATGCCGGACGTCATCACGATGGAGAACGTGCCGACCGTTGCCAAGCACGAGGTGTTCCGCGATTTCGTGGATACGCTAGAACGGCTCGGCTACGAGGTCTGGTTCGATGTCGTCGACAGTTCCCGCTACGGCGTTCCGCAGATGCGGCGTCGGATGGTGCTGCTGGCATCCAAGCACGGCAGCATCGGGATGATCCCGCCGACCCACGGGAAACCGAAGACCGTTCGGCAGGCCATCGGACGCTTGCAACCTCTCAGCGCCGGAGAGTCCGCGCCAAGGGACAAACTGCATGTCGCGTCGACGCTGTCCAAAACCAATCTCAAGCGGATCAAGGTCTCCAAGCCCGGTGGCACGTGGCGCGACTGGCCCAAGCACTTGATCGCCGAATGCCACCGCGCCGAAAGTGGGCGCACCTATCCGGGCGTCTATGGGCGCATGGAGTGGGACAAGCCCGCGCCGACGATGACGACCCAGTGCTATGGGTTCGGCAATGGTCGCTTCGGCCACCCCGAGCAGGATCGCGCCATCTCCCTGCGAGAAGCCGCGATCTTGCAGAGCTTTCCGCGCGACTACGCGTTCGTCCCCCAGGACGGCGAGGTCAGTTTCAAGGTGCTCGGGCGGTTGATCGGCAACGCGGTTCCCGTCGATCTCGGTCGCGCCATCGCCCGCAGCATCAATCAGCACCTCGTGGCGGTCGCGGCTCGGTGATGGACTGACGAGGGCCAGCCGATGCTTCGACCCGTGCCCTCGTCACCCGATGCCAGTCGCCGCATGGCGAAGGTGCGGCAAAAGGGGACAGACGCGGAAGTGGCATTGCGACGGGAGATGTACCGCATCGGTCTGCGCTACAGGATCGACTACGAAGTGTCGAGGAGGCCTCGTCGCGTGGCTGACGTGGCCTTCCCTGGGCGAAGGATTGCCGTCTTCGTCGACGGCTGCTTCTGGCATGGCTGCCCCGAACATGCCACATGGCCGAAGCAGAACGCGGAGTTCTGGCGAGAGAAGATCGACGCGAACCGCCGGCGAGACGCGGACACGAACGATCGATTGAAGTCCATCGGCTGGACGGTACTCCGGTTCTGGGCGCACGAATCTCCGGCCATGGCCGCCAAAGCCGTCGCGCGCGTGGTCGCCAAGGCCGACTCGAAGCCCCGATCTTCGTCGCCCGGCGCGAGCGAGACGAATCGAAAAGGAAGATGACCACGACGTGGGCGACCAGAACGAACGGCAAACTCAGACATATCGCGCTCGCCCCGAGCCGGGGCAGCTCGTCGAAGTGCGCCGTCGTCAGTGGGTGGTGGCCGACGTCGATGCCGCCCGGCTGGATACCGGCATTCGCCAACATTGGGTGACACTATCGTCGATCGACGAGGACGGGCTCGGAGAGGAACTGGAAGTCGTCTGGGAAATCGAGCCAGGCGCTCAGGTCATCGAACGCGCAGGCTTGCCATCCATCACGGGGCAGGATGACTCGGACACGCTCGAATCCTTCCTGGATGCGGTCCGTTGGGGTGCCGCCACAAATGCCGACAGGGGATTTCTGCAGGCGCCATTCCGTAGCGGCATCAGTATCGAGGACTTCCAGCTCGACCCTCTGGTACGCGCCATCGACATGGCCCGCGTCAACCTCCTCATCGCCGACGACGTCGGTCTGGGCAAGACCATCGAGGCAGGGCTGGTCATCCAAGAGATGCTGCTGCGACATCGTGTACGCACCGTTCTGGTCGTCTGCCCCGCGTCGCTCCAGGAGAAATGGCGTGTCGAGATGCTCGAGAAGTTCGGCCTGGAGTTCCGCGTGGTCGACAGCGCCTACATCAAGCAACTGCGGCGCGAACGGGGCATCCACGCCAATCCATGGACCTCCCACCCACGCCTCATCGCCTCGATGGACTGGGCCAAGAGCGGCGAAGGGCTGCGTGCCATGCGTGATGTCCTTCCGCCCCATGCAGGCCATCCGCGCAAGTTCGATCTCCTGGTCGTGGACGAAGCGCACAACGTTGCCCCCGCCGCCGGCGCGCATTACGCACTCGAGAGCCAACGCACACGGTTCATCCGTGCGATCAGCCCGCATTTCCAGCATCGGCTGTTCCTGACCGCGACACCGCACAACGGCTACACCGAATCGTTCACTTCGCTGTTGGAATTGCTGGACGACCAGCGTTTCGCCCGGAACATCCTCCCCGACGAGAAGCAGTTGAGCCAGGTAATGATCCGTCGGCTGAAGAGTGATCTCGTCGACGCCGACGGCAAACCCCTGTACGCCCAGCGTAAGCTACAGGCGCTAGCGGTCCCTTATACGGCCGAGGAACGGGAGATCCATCAGAAGCTGGATGATTACTGCGCCAGTCGCGAGAAAGGCGCAGAGAAGACCGGCAGCACCTTCGGCACGTCGTTCGTCAATCAACTGCTCAAGAAGCGCCTGTTCTCGTCGCCCGCCGCGTTCGCCTCCACGCTCGAGAGGCACATCGTCTCGCTGCCGAATGGTGCCAAGCCCGAAGCACGAGATGCCATGGCCGAGCGCATCCTGCATAAGGCCATCCAGAAAGCCGACGAGGACTATGCCAATGATCGGGAGGTCGAGAAAGCCCAGTCGGAGGCGGTCGAGGAGGCATCACGCCGATCCCAGCCGCCGACCCATGAACAGCAGCGAATGCTGGCCGACCTGAGACAATGGGCACAGCGCGCCAAGAACCAGGCCGACTCCAAGGCCAGGGCCATCCTCGACTGGCTGTCGGCCAATCTCAAGCCGGGCGGCCAGTGGAACGATCGCCGGGTGATCCTGTTCACCGAATACCGCACCACACACCAGTGGATGCACGAGATCCTCGCCAGCCATGGCTTCGGCGGTGAACGGCTCGGCCTGCTTCACGGTGGACTCACTCAGGATGAGCGGGAGCCCATCAAAGCCGCCTTCCAGGCCTCGCCCAAGGATTCCCCCGTCCGCGTCCTGCTCGCGACCGATGCGGCCTCCGAAGGTATCGACTTGCAGAACCACTGCAACTGCCTCCTCCATCTGGAGATCCCCTACAACCCCAACGTGATGGAGCAGCGCAATGGGCGTATCGATCGTCACGGACAACGCGAGAAGGAAGTGCTGATCTGGCACCCCGTCGACGGCGGTGGCCAGGGACATGCCTCTGTGGGTGGCCATGGCGCGGACATCCTGCGCGCACTGCGCAAGCTGGAATCGATGCGCGCCGACATGGGCAGCGTCAATCCGGTCATCGCGCCGCAAATGTCTGGCCTCATCGGAGGTTCCTTGAAGGATCTGGACACCCGCGTCGCGGAAGCCAAGATCGCCAAGGCCCGACGCTTCGTGCGCGCCGAACGTGAGCTGAAAGAACGCGTCGCCAAGCTGCACGAAAGGCTCATCGCCACACGGCAGGATTTTCACCTGACCCCCGATCACATCCAGATGGCGGTGAAGACGGGCCTCGCGTTGGCCGGCCGACCTCCGTTGGAACCCTTCGCCCTCCCGGATGCACCCGAGAGCAGTGTATTCAGGTTGCCGCCTCTCTCGGGGTCGTGGGCGCGCTGCCTGGAGGGCCTGCGGCACCCCCATACCCAGCAGATACGTCCCATCACCTTCGACCACGCGGTGGCCAAGGGACGGGATGATGTCGTGCTGGTCCATCTGAATCATCGGCTGGTGCAGATGTGCCTGCGTCTATTGCGCGCCGAGGTCTGGGCGCAGGACGACGTGAAGAAACTACATCGAGTCACCGTGCGCACCTTGCCGGATGGCAGCATCGAAGGCCCAGCCGTGATCGTCATCTCGCGACTGGTCGTCACCGGCGGCAACCACCATCGCCTACATGAAGAACTGACCATCTCGGCGGGCTACCTGCGCGATCAGGCGTTCCGGCGCGAAGAGGGCGTCACGCGTGTCCAGCAGTGGCTGGATGAGGCGCAGCCCCTCACTGCGAACGATGCGCTGTTCGATGCCCTCCGCGTGCGCTTCGATCGATCCCAGCAGGCCATCCTGCAGACGGTGAACGCCCGTTCCAAGGACAGACTCGAGTTCCTGGCGAACACTCTGCAAAACCGCAAACAGCAGGAGATCGACGATATCGGCGCGGTGCTCGGCGAACTGGAGAAGGCGATACAGAACGAGTTGGAGAAAGATCAGCAGCCCGAACAGCTATCGTTCTTCACCGAGGACGAGCGCACCCAGATCAGACGCGATACCGCTGCATTGGAGGCGCGTCTCGCGCGCATCCCGGCAGAGCGCATCCAGGAGGTTCAGGCCATCGAAGCCCGCTACGCCAAGCTCTATGACCGCACTTTCCCGGTCGCGGTGATCTTTCTGGTTCCCGAATCCGCTGCGAAAGGGGGTGCGGCATGAGCGCCAACACCGTGCACCACGACTGGCTCGCGCTCATCGAGATTTCCGGTCCCTTTCTCGCCGTTCCCGTCCTCACAGAGACCTTCCCGCAAGGCCTGGAAGAACTCGATGGGGTCAAACGCAAACGGCTGCGTCAGGCCTACGAGGAATGGCGTGAAGCGCTGGAGTTGGAAGACGCGCAGTTCGCCGAGTTGCACGCTGCGTGGATCGACGAGGTGCTGTCGCGTGGCCTGGAGCTCGACGAAGATAGCAAAGGCGATGTCCTTAAGCGCGCCGACTGGTGTGCAGCCAATCTGAGTGTCAGCCTGCCGGAACATGGCGTGGCCTTGTCTCCTGACCTCGCGGTGATCGACGAGCAAAGGGCCAACAAGCCGCTGATGCTGATCCACACTTACGACCAGGACGTCGACCTCGATGCAACGCTGAAGCGGGACGGCTGGGTCGCCACACCTGCTGATCGCATGATCCAACTGTGCCGTGCCGCCGGCTGTCGCCTGGGGCTGGTGACCAACGGCGAGCGCTGGATGCTGATCGATGCGCCAGTGGGTTCCATGACCACCTTCGCCAGCTGGTACGCCCGCATCTGGAGTCAGGAGCCCATCACCCTGCAAGCCTTCGTGCATCTGCTGGGCATTCGGCGCTTCTTCGTCGATGAGTCCGAACAATTGCCGGCGCTGTTCGACCGCTCGCTGAAGTATCAGGACGAAGTCACCGACGCCCTCGGTGAGCAGGTTCGCCGAGCCGTCGAAGTGCTGATCCAGGCACTCGACAAGGCCGACCAGGACCGCGACCGCGAATTGCTGCGTGACGTGAGGGAGCCGGAACTCTACGAAGCCGCACTGACGGTGATGATGCGGCTGGTGTTTCTGCTCTCCGCCGAAGAGCGCGGCTTGCTGTTGCTCGGCGACGAGCGCTACGAGGCCAATTACGCCCTCTCGACGTTGCGCATGCAGTTGCGCAAGGAATCCGAAGAGATTCTCGAACGTCGCTGGGATGCCTGGTCGCGCTTGCTGGCCGTCTTCCGCGCCGTATTCGATGGCATCGAACACGAGAACCTGCGCCTGCCAGCGCTGGGTGGCTCGCTGTTCGACCCGGACCGATTCCCATTCCTCGAAGGCCGTGCCAAAGGCTCCGACTGGCGCATTGACGTCGCCAAGCCGCTGCCCATCGACAACCGCACCGTCTTGCTACTGCTCGAAGCCATCCAGCAATTCCAGGGGCGCACGCTGTCCTACCGGGCGCTGGACGTCGAGCAGATCGGCTACGTCTATGAGGGCCTACTGGAGCGCACCGTCAAGCGTACCGCCGAGGTCACGCTGGAACTCGATGCCACCAAGAGCGCCCAGTCGCCTTGGGTCACGCTGGCCGAGCTTGAATCCGCACGGCTCGACGGTGCCGAGCGGCTGTCCGAACTGCTCCAGCAGCGTTCCGGCAGTTCCGCCAGCCGTGTGCGCAATGATCTGGCGCGTCCGATGGACGATGCGCTCGCCGACCGACTGTTGGCCGTCTGCCACGGCGATGCGGCGCTGCGCGACCGCATCAAGCCCTTCGGTTATCTGGTGCGCACCGACCCTTGGGGCTATCCGCTGGTCTATCCCGCCGGCGCCTTCATCGTCACCACCGGCTCCGACCGGCGCGAGACCGGCACCCACTACACCCCGAAATCGCTCACCGAGGCCATCGTCACCGAGACGCTGACACCGATCGCCTACGTGGGGCCGGCAGAAGGCCTCCCGCGCGAACGCTGGGTGCTGAAGTCTCCCGCCGAGTTGCTCGACCTCAAGATCTGCGACCCGGCCATGGGCTCGGGCGCCTTCCTGGTGCAGGCCTGCCGCTGGTTGGCCGATCGCCTCGTCGAGGCTTGGGCGCTGGTCGAAGCCGCAGGCAAGAGTGTCAGCGTGGATGGCGAGGTCTTGGACGCGCTAAACACCAAGGAACCTCTGCCCCGCGACACCGAGGTGCGCACAGTGATCGCCCGCCGCCTCATCGCCGAGCGCTGCCTGTACGGCGTGGACCTGAATCCGCTCGCCGTGGAACTCGCCAAATTGTCGATCTGGCTGGTCACGCTCGCCAAAGGCCGACCCTTCGGCTTCCTCGACCACAACCTGCGCTGCGGCGACAGTCTGCTCGGCATCCATCGCCTGGATCAACTCACCGAACTCTCGATGGCGCCGACTGGCAAGGGCCAGCAGCGCCTGTTTGGGCAGAACATCGCGCGGGCGGTACACGAGGCGATTGAGTTGCGCCAGCGGCTGCGCGAAATGCCGATTCGAGACATCCACGACGTCGAGGTGATGGCGCGGCTGGATGCCGATGCGCGACAAAAGCTCGAGGTGCCGGAGCTCATCGCCGATGCGTTCATCGGGGAAGTGTTCGCATCGGGCGGCAATGGCGCGGCCCTGGAAAGCTCGCTGGCGTCACTGACTGTTCAGGCCGGACAGGCCCTCGACGGTGACCGGGAGGGGCTCACCTCGATGCGTCGCAAATCGGTCGCAGTACTTTCCACCAGCCTACCTGCCAATAAGCCCACGCGGAAACCTTTCCATTGGTCCCTGGAATTTCCGGAGGTGTTCGCACGCAAACGCGCCGGCTTTGACGGTATTGTTGGAAATCCCCCGTTTTTAGGCGGTCGGAGGATCAGCACTGCGATGGGGACGGCCTATAGCACGTTCTTGACGGTTCTCCACAACCATGCAAACAAGGATGTTGATCTTGTTGGGCATTTCTTTCGACGCGCATTCGACCTACTGCGCTCATATGGCGCTTATGGATTGTTAGCAACAAACACTATTGCGGAGGGTGACACTAGGCAGGGCAGTCTAGAGTGGATGCTTCGGAATGGGGCCACTATCTACGCCGGATACCCTAACGAGCCATGGCCCGGAAAGGCTGCCGTAGTCACAAGCCGAATTCACCTCTTCAAGGGGGCGTGGAAAGGAAGTAAAAGCCTTTCGGGAAAGCCGGTCGCCCACATTTCGGCATTCCTCTCGTCGCAAGATGCATGGACACCACGCTCGCTCTCAGCAAACAGCAATCTGGCTTATCTCGGCTCATATGTGCTTGGAATGGGATTCGTTCTAACACTAGAAGAGGGGAAGAGAATGTTTCTTGATGACCCTCGAAATGCAGACGTGGTCTTGCCCTACGTTAACGGCGACGATCTCAATTCCACGTCGGACCAACGAGCGAGTCGCTTTGTCATCAATTTCTGGGACTGGTCCGAGGAGACCGCAAAGACCTACCCGCAACCATATGAGCATTTAGTAGAGAACGTTTACGCGGAACGCCTTGCGAAGAGCAAACAGGATTCCTACCGCAACGTCATGTCGACTTGGTGGTTGCATTGGAATGCGAGGCCGGGCTTATATCATGCGATTGGTCGCGGTTCAGTATTTCGTCAGCACCCCGCTTCATGGTCGCCAGAGCAGCGAGCGTTGGGGTATTGTTTGGTGGTCGCGCGCGTGAGCAAGACGCTTGCATTTGCGCTTGTTGATTCTAAATCCGTCTTTTCCGATCAGGTAGTCGTGTTCGCACTGGATTCAACGGCATATTTCGCCCTGCTGCAGTCCAATATTCATTGTGTTTTTGCCTGGCAGTTCTCCTCGAAACTTAAGAACGATCTGCGCTATAGCTTGACTGATGCTTTCGAACCATTCCCGACGCCTGATACGCCAGCCCTAACTTCCGAATCGCATTTGGCCAGCATCGGGTTATCATACCACACGCTACGCGCCGAGATAATGCGAGATGAACATATCGGACTCACAAAACTCTATAGGCGATTTCACGATTCTTATGACACGGATTCGCGGTTTCGCTGCCTGCGCGATCTGCATCGTCAAATTGACGAAGTTGTCCTGCGAGCCTATGGCTGGGACGACCTGGATCTCGAACACGGTTTTCACGATGTGCCATACTTGCCGGAGAACGACCGCGTCCGATTCACCATCTCGGAGGCCGCGCGCGTCGAAGTGTTGCGGCGGCTATCGGAATTGAACCGTCAGCGATACGAGGAGGAAGTCGCCCAAGAGCTGCATGCCAACGCCACACGGCGCGTTTCTACTCGTAACCCACGCGCTGGTCGCACCGCTAGCGCCACCGCAACGGCTCAGCGCTCGCTCGACTTCGGGACAGGCGCCACCACCACCGCCAATGGCGCGACGCCATCCACGGCGATCATCGGTTTCCTAAGTGCACACGACGGCTGGCACGCCAAGGCCGACGTCCTGGCCGCCACCGGCATCACGGACGGCCAGTGGAACGCTGCGATCAACGGCCTAATCTCGGGCGGCAGCGTCGAACGCCAAGGCGGGCGGCGCGGCGGCCGTTATCGCATCCAACCCGGCAACGGGGACAACCGCGACGGGGGGACGTCATGACTCAAAACCAAGCTACGCCGACGTTCCAAATGACCGTCGATCTCAACGTTCTCGAACATCTCGGCATCAACCTATACAGCAATATCGCCGCCGTCCTGACGGAAGCGGTGGCCAACGCATGGGACGCAGATGCGTCGAGCGTACAGATTCGCGTCGATCCGAACAGCGAATGGATCGAGATCGAGGACGACGGCATTGGTATGTCCGTCGATGACCTAAACGGCAAGTACCTGCGTGTCGGCTACCGTCGCCGTGACGAGGACGCGGAACACGGAGGCAGGACAGCCAACGGCCGTTTGGTCATGGGCCGCAAGGGGCTGGGCAAGCTGTCGCTGTTTTCGGTCGCCAACGTCATCGAAGTGCAGTCTGCCAAGAATGGCGGCAAGCACGGTTTTCGCATGAGCGTGCCGGGCATCCAGCAGGCCGTGCAGGAAAGGCGGGCATATCACCCGGAGCCGCTGGCGGGCAATACGCTCACGGTGACACAGGGAACGAAGCTCGTATTACGCGAGATCAAGCGGCAGCGACTCGGCAGGGGCGTCGGCGCACTGCGCAAGCGGCTGGCACGGCGTTTTTCGATCATTGGTCAGACCAACGGTTTCGAGATCAAGATCAACGGCCAGCCCATCATGGCGACCGATCGTGGCGACTTGCCAAAAGTTCAGTTCCTCTGGACGTTCGAGGACTATGAGCCGGAAGCCAGCACTATCGCTCATGCCGTGGAGCGCGAGTCGCTGCCTGCGCGGTTTGAGGCTTGGGAATCGGCGTGGCGCGTGAGCGGCTGGCTCGGCACCGCACGCAAACCCAAAGACCTCGACGACGACGAAGCAGGCAACCTGAACGGGATCGTGGTTTTTGCCCGAGGCCGCCTGTTTCATGAGAACGTCCTCGACCGTCTGAACGATGGGCGGCTCTACACGAAATACCTCACTGGACAGATCGAGGCGGATTTCCTTGATACCGACGATCAGCCGGACATTGCGACCAGCGACCGCCAGCGCGTGCAAGAGGATGACGAGCGGTACATCCAGTTGATCGTTTTCCTTGGGTCGCAGCTCAACAAGCTCGAAAAACGCTGGAACGAGTGGCGCAGAAAGCACGAAATCGAGAAGGCCAAGGAAACTTCTCCAGCTCTCGCCGAATGGTTGGACACGCTCCGCGAAGGCCACAGGAAGAATGCGGAGACTCTGATCGCCAAACTGAGCGCACTGCCGGTGGACGACGAGGACGACCGCAAGCTCCTCTACAAGCATGGCATTCTTGCTTTCGAACGCATGAAGTTGCGTGGCTCCACGGATGAATTCGTGGCAGGGGTGGAGAGCGCCGACAAGTTGTTGGCCGTGCTCGCCGATCGAGATGCGCTGGAGGATTCGCTCTACCGCGACATCGTGCGGTCACGGCTCGAAGCCATCCGCGCCTTCCAGAAGATCGTCGATGCCGACGAGAAGGAGAAGCTGCTCCAGAAGTATCTTTTCGACCATCTCTGGTTGCTCGACCCTTCGTGGGATCGGGCTACGGGTAGCGAGGTCATGGAGACTCGATTGTTGAGCGAAGGCGTCGTCGTTGAAGATTTGACCGAGAAGGAAAAGCTCGGGCGCGTCGACATCAAGTACCGGACGACTGCCGGAAAGCACATCGTGGTTGAACTGAAGAAGGTCGGTCGCAAGATGAAGCTGATCGAGCTCCAAGAGCAGGGCCAGACCTACGTAGACAAGCTCAAGAAGATTTTGCTCGTGCAGAACGAGCCGACACCGAACATTGAGGTCGTGTTCGTGATCGGGTTGCCAGTCGATGAAGAGGCCACAAATCCTGAGCGCCTCAAGTCATCGATGGCCGCAGTTTCACCGGGCAGCCGCATCGTCCATTACGACACGTTGCTCCGTGGAGCGCAGGAAGCCTATGCGGCCTACATCGAAAAGAGCAAGGAGCTCGACAAACTCGAAAACATCGTGAACAAGATTTGAGGTGCTAGCAGCATGACGACACCCAACGCATGGATCGCCGTCGATCGCGATCTCGGCACCGATCGCAGGGTCTCGCCCTACACCCTGGTGGTGAAGGGGGACCGCTCTCTGTATCAGGCTATCGCTGACGGCGATTGGGTGGTCGTGCTGAATCCCGCGGGGAGGATCGTCCGCGCCGGGCGCGTGCTGCGGCTCCGTCCCGACCTCGAAACCATTACGATCTTCTTCGATCGGGTGTCCGTCGCCGACGTTCCGGTGCCGATCGCCAACGTCTCTCTGGTCCCGCCGCCGTCGGGCAGCGTTGGTCGCATCCGGTGGGAGGAATTCGTCGCGGTCTTGACCACGGCGCTGCAGCAGACCGTAGACGGGGTGCCGCCGGTCGAGGATGGGGCCTATACCCGCGAACTGCTTCAACTGGCCGTTGTGGATGACCTTCTCGGCCCAGCAGGCGGCCCGCACGAGTGCATCGTGGACATGAGTGTGCGCGACCGCTATCTGGTCGGCAAGCTGGCACCGCGCGAAAGTGCCCGAGGTGGGATCGAAGGGCTGGATGGCCCGCTGGCCGAGGACGAGGTCGAGGAGCCCGCCGATCCCATCGTGCCCGGCCAGCACGAACCCGGTGCCGAGTTCGGGACGGCGCCCGGACGGGTGGAGCCTGAGTCCGACTCCGCCGACGAGATCGACGTCGCCAGCAATCAATCGCTGGTGCCGAGCAGCCTTGGTATGACCTTCTGCGTCGATGGCGATGCGGAACGGGTCGAGATCGAGGTGCGCTGGGGTCGCTATGAGCGCAGTGACGAGCATGAGATCTTTCGCTCCAGCAAGAACAAAGAAACCGGTGCCGAGGAGCAGACCAAGGCCAAGGTCTGGCAACGCATCCCCTGCGGGGGCAAGCTGGTGCTGCCGCTCAGTGAAGGCGTTATTCCTCATCAGGCGCCGGACAAGGCCTATCCTGAAGTGCGGGTGCAGGGCTCCGTGCGTGCCAAGAACGCGAATGGCGACCGCTTGGTGACGCTGTTCCTGGTCAATGCACAGGAGGAACCCGACACCAACCGCGATACGGCCTGGGTGTTCCAGCCGGAACTGGTCGTTCGCTCGGAAGCGGAAGCCCCCAAGCATGCCATTTTTCGTCGCCGACCCGTGCTGGATGCGGACGGTATGGACCTGGAACGTGAATCACTGGAGATGATCTACCGCAACCGGGTGGAGTTCGCGGTGGGTCATGGTGTCGCGGTCCACGCCGAAACGGCGGATGACGTGATGCTGGCCACCGAGCTGCGTACCACCGTCATGCCGCAGTACGAGGTGCAGGTCACCGAGACGCCCGGGGTGGACCCCGCCGACCGGCCGGCGATGAAGGAGATGATGAGCAGTGGTCTGTTGGACATGCAGCGCCTCGCCACCCTGGACGCCGATGCGCTGGGCGACGCCCTGAACCTGCTGACCGAGGATTACGCAGCGTGGATCGACGAGCAGCGCGCCCGTATCGGCAAGGACGTGGTCGGGTATGACGCGCAGGCCACACAGGCGCTGGATCGGTGTCAGGAGATCCACACGCGCCTGCAGAAGGGTATCGATACGCTGAAGGGCGATGTGAATGCCCTGGCGGCCTTTCGTTTCGCCAATCGGGCAATGGCCACGCAGCGTGTGCGCAGCCAATATGCCCTCGAAGTCCGGCGTGGCAATGACGTCACCGTGGAGCAGCTCGATGTTCTGAAGAACCGCAGTTGGCGTCCGTTCCAGCTGGCGTTCCTGCTGCTATCGATCCCTTCGCTGGCCGGCCCTACGCATCCGGACCGCGTGCAACCGGTCGAAGCGTATGCCGATCTGTTGTGGTTCCCCACCGGTGGCGGCAAGACCGAGGCCTACTTGGGCGTCGCCGCCTTCACCATGGCCATTCGGCGGATGCAAGGCAACCTGGGCGGCTACGATGGTTCGCGTGGTCTAGCCGTGATCATGCGTTACACCCTACGCTTGTTGACACTGCAACAGTTCCAGCGCGCCGCGACACTGATCTGTGCGATGGAGGTACTGCGGCGCGAAGCATTGGCCAAGGGCGACGAATCGCTCGGTACGGAACCCTTCACCATCGGACTGTGGGTGGGCAACAAGGTGACGCCCGGCACGACCGAGGACAGTCATCGGGCCATAGAGGACATCCGCAACCCCGGCAAATACAACGCAGGGGCGGCGTCTCCCGCGCAACTGACGAGTTGCCCCTGGTGCGGTTCGGAAATCGCTCCAGGGCGCGACGTCGAGGTCGACAAGAGGCATGGGCGAACCTTCGTCTACTGCGGCGACAAGAAGGGCCGCTGCGACTTCTCGAAAGGCAAGTCCAGCAAGCTCCCCCAAGCGGGCATCCCGGCGCTCGTCGTGGACGAGGAAATCTACCACCATCCCCCGACCATGATGATCGCCACCGTGGACAAGTTCGCCATGATGGCGTGGCGAGGCCAAGTGCGCACGCTGTTCGGTCGGGTCGGCCAGGAATGCGAGCGACACGGTCTGCTATGGCAAGGCGCGGACTGCAATGGCAACCACCAAGCCGGCAAGGGGCTCGGTGCGACCAAAGTCAAAAACATCAGCCCGATTCGACCGCCGGATCTGATCATCCAGGACGAGTTCCACCTGATCAGTGGGCCGCTCGGCACCATGGTCGGCCTGTACGAGACGGCCGTGGACGAGCTTTGCAGCTGGAAGCTCGGTGAACATTCCATCAGGCCGAAGATCATCGCATCGACCGCTACGGTGCGTAAGGCGCGCGAGCAGATGAACAACGTCTTCATGCGCCGCGTGTCGGTATTCCCGCCACATGGGTTGGATGTGGAGGACAACTACTTCTCGGTCCAGCGACCGATTGAGGACAAACCGGGTCGGCGCTACCTCGGGGTCTGCTCTCCGGGCAGTTCGAGACCCGCGATGCTGATCCGTGTCTACACGGCATTCCTGACCGCGGCTCAGGCGCTGTTCGATCGCTTTGGCGAGCCTGCAGATCCGTACATGACCGTGGTTGGCTACTTCAACTCGCTGCGTGAGTTGGGTGGCATGAAGCGTCTGGCCGAGGACGACGTGCAGACGCGTTCCTACCGGGTACAGATGAGCATGGTCGCGCGCCCCGCGTTGGCGCAACGTAGTGTCAGCAACATCCGCGAGCTGACGTCTCGAGTCTCCAGCCAAGACATCCCCAAGTACCTCGACAACCTCGAGGTGAAGTTCAAGGCCGAGTTCGACGCCGTGACCGGCAAGTACGTGACCAAGTGGCAAGAGGGTGACACCCGCGCGATCGACGTAGTATTGGCGACCAACATGCTGTCGGTCGGTGTCGACGTCAATCGCCTGGGGCTGATGGTAGTCAATGGCCAACCCAAGGGTACGGCGGAATACATCCAGGCGACCAGCCGGGTTGGCCGCTCCTTCCCCGGCTTGGTGTGTACCGTGCTCACCTGGGCGCGACCGCGCGATCTCTCACACTACGAAACCTTCGAGCACTATCATGCCACTTTCTACAAGCACGTCGAGGCGCAATCGGTGACGCCCTTCTCGCCGCGTGCAATGGACCGAGGGCTGACGGGCTCGCTGCTGAGCCTGATGCGTCTGGAAAACGATGAGTTCAGTCCCAACGAGGGCGCCGGAAAGCTGGATAAACCAAACCAGAGCGAGATCATGGAGGCCATCGCGGTGCTCGTCAGGCGGGCCTGGAATGTCAGCGAACTGTCCAGCACCAAGAGCTTGGCCGAACAGGAGCTCAAGGAGCGTGCGGACGAGTGGGCCAAGGAAGTGGGCAAAGGCGGCCGCATCCTGGCCTATGAGAAGCGGGGCCCCGATAAGGACAAGACCGTCGCATTGATCAGGTCACCGGGCATCCAGGCCTGGGACCACTGGACAGTACCCATGTCGATGCGTGAAGTGGAGCCGGGCGTGCGTTTGATCATGAATACGAGCCGCATCACGGAGGACCACGACTGGAAGCCCCGTCCCTTGACGAAGGATGAGGAGCGAACGTGACGACGAGCGCCAAGACTCCAGTAGGAGAAGTAAGACCCAGCCAGTTGCTCTGGACCTACGGGCCAGGGGCGCTGATCGACCTGCCGAGCCTGTCCGTCGTGACGCTCGGCATCGACCGATGGGAAAAGGACCGTTGCCAGCCTATCCAGGAAGCCAGATTGTTGGCTGCTGTCCGGAAGGTGCTTGGAGCACAGGTCGAGAATCTGCGGATGCCGCCGTTCCAGAAAACTGAGCTCGTCGACGTCTGGTCGGCAGAGGCGGATATCGGCGTTCCCGTTCGGCCATTCCCGCGCTGGATGCGCTGCGTGAAATGCGGCCTGTTATCCCCCTTTGATGCCGGACTGTTCGCGATCAAAGAGAACCGCTTCAGGCCTGAGCGAACCCGGTTCGTCCACAAGGGCTGCCCAGGTTCAAAGGGCGATCAACCCGCGAAGGATGCCGATGCGGTGCCGGCGCGCTTCCTGCTGGCTTGCCGCGATGGTCACCTCGACGACTTCCCTTGGCACTATTTCGTTCATGGCGGCAACAGTTCATGCAGGGGCACGCTGCGCTTTTTCGAGAGCGGCGCGTCGCTGCAGACGGAGAACCTTTGGGCGAAATGTGATGCGTGCGGGGTATCGAGGAGCATGGCTCGCGCCTTCGGAAAGGGTGGGAAGGAGAGCCTGCCGGCTTGCCGCGGACGCCACCCCCACTTGGACCATTTCGATAACGAATGCGATGAGGAAGCGCGCGCGGTTCTGTTGGGCGCCACGAATAGCTGGTTCCCGATCACACTCTCGGCGCTAGCGATTCCTCAGACCAAGGACCCACTGAGTCAGCTCGTCCAGGATGGCTGGGAGTTCTTCGAAGAGCTGGAGTCCGAAGCCGAAGTATCGGTGACGGTGAAGACGCTGAAGAAGACCGGGGCGTTGCCAGGGATCGACAAACATCCAGCAGCGTCCATCTGGTTGGCCATCGAGGCGCAGCGCGTCGGTGGCGGACAGGATGTCGTAGGTGAAACTGATATCAGGGGCCCCGAGTGGGACGTGCTGACGGATGCGAATCCTCCCACGGACTACCCACACTTCATGAGCAAGAAGGTCGGCACGCCGCCGCGCTTTGCGAAACACATCGCCAGGGTACTGCTCCTCGAGCGACTTCGTGAGGTCAACGCCTTGTTGGGATTCACGCGGGTGGAGGCGCCCGAAGAGACGGCTGACCCGAGTGAGCGGCCCCAGATGGCCAACCTCTCGCGAAGCAAACCGGATTGGGTTCCCGCGAACCAGGTCCATGGCGAGGGCATCTTCATCCAGTTCGACGAACAGGCGCTCGTCGCCTGGGAAGCTCTACCTGCCGTCGCTCAAGTCGACAAAATGCTTCGGGGCGGACACAGGGGGTGGCGCAATTCACGTCATCTAGACCCCGGTCAGGGCTACCCCGGCATTCGCTACGCCATGCTTCATACACTCTCGCACCTCCTGATTCGGGAACTGGCGCTGGAGTGTGGATACAACGCCGCGAGTATTCGGGAGCGGATCTATGCCGACGTCTCAAGCGAGAGTCCGCAAGCCGGCATCCTCGTTTACACGGCAGCCGCAGACTCCGATGGGACGCTGGGTGGCCTCGTCGATCTCGGCAAACCAGAAAACCTCGGGCGCTTGCTGGAGCAGGCCTTGAGCCGCTCCAAGATCTGCTCATCGGACCCGCTCTGCTCCGAGCACGATCCCGAGAAAGATCGCTCCCTTCATGCCGCAGCATGTCATGCTTGTAGCTTGGTGGCCGAGACCTCCTGCGAACGCAGCAATCGCTACCTGGATCGGTCATTACTGGTTCCGACCCTGGAACGCATCGACGCGGCTTTCTTCAAGAGCTTCTGACATGCAGAAACTTTTGGACGCCATCACAGACGTGGTCTTTCTGGTCTCTCCGGAGAAGGTTCGGGCGATAGCCAACCGGGTTCGGGAGACCGATACCGGAAAGGCGGCCGGGTCGCTTTCGGGCGTAGTCAGTACGCCTGCAGCCGCTGGTGTCGTAGATCGGCTCGTCGATGCCTGGCGAGCGACCACTGTCAGCGCTGATGAGCTGGCGTCCATGTTGCTCGTAGCCGGCCATGTTTTCACCAAGACAACGAATCAGCAATCCACGGAACTCGTGTGGACGGGACCGACGACACCCTTCGTCTCGGCTCGTCGAACGGAGCAGGTGCTGTTGCAAATCATCAAGGCCGCTGAGAAGGCATTGTTTATCACCAGCTTCGTGGCCTATGACGTCTCGGCCATCGTGAAGGCATTGAACGACGCAAGCGCGCGCGGCGTGATCATCTCGATGTTGCTGGAATCAGCGCAGGAGCACGGCGGCAGGATCTCGTTCGACGTGATCGGCAAAATGCGGAATTGGGTTCCTTCCGTGAAACTCTACTCTTGGCGTGAACGAACAGCACCGTTCGCGGACGGGCGTGTTCACGCCAAAGTCGTGGTCGCCGACGGCGATATATGCTTCATCACCAGCGCCAATCTGACGGGCCATGCGATGGAACAAAACATGGAGGCCGGTCTGCTCATCAGGGGAGGCGAAATACCGAAGCTCCTCACCGAGCACCTGCGCGCACTCATAGATACAGGGGTTGTGAGTCGACTTGACTGAGGTACTACTGCCAGCGGATAGAGCCATAAATACACGGTGGCGATCTAAGCAGGGTAGCCCCTTGCCACGGTCTCGCAGGATGGTGCCCCTTGGATGACTTCGACAAGGGATAGAGGCGCCCCTACGAAGGGGAGTCGGGCGGGACGAGTTTAACGGGGCGCGTAGTCCGCGGGACCAGCGGTGCGGCGGGAAAATGGGCGTAGGTCCGCGCGGGTGGCCGGAGACCGCCCGCAAGGATAACGGCCGTTCGGCCGGCAATGTCGACACGCCGCATTGTGGGCCGCATGGCCTATCCCGTTATTGTGGGCGAGCCCCTTGTGCGCCAGAAAAGCACGCGGCTCGCCTGCAGGACGGCAGCTGAGCATCTCGTGCTTCCCTGCAAGATCATGTGCGCCGAGATCAAGGATGCGATGGCGACTGGGAAGTCCCATCGCGTGTACCAAGAGCCGCCGCACGCTTGGGACAACCCATGCCCATATCGGGGTATGACGCGCCTTCAGGCCACCGTGGTTCGGGTCTTCCCATGCGACATGAATTGTCGCAGTGGGGGCCTATGATGGGTCACATCGAGGGCGCGGAAAGCCATCGCGGCCGGATGATCCATCAAGGCGATTGTGACAGGGGGGGCCTATGACGTGCGAAGTGGTGGTCATGAACAAACGGGGCATTGCGCTCGCCGCAGATAGTGCCGTGACCTTGAGCGACGGTGATGGCAACGCGAGCAAGGTCTATTACACGGCCGAGAAGCTCTTTTGTTTATCCCCGGATCTGCCCGTGGCCATCATGACATACGGTCCGGCCGACATCATGGGCGTGCCGTGGGAGACGGTCGTCAAGGTCTACGCGCAAAAGATCGAGGGGCGGCGCTTCGATACCTTGGCCGAGTATGCGCAGGACTTCCTCGCGTTCATCGAGGGCGCCGACTGGCTCTTCCCCCTACAGACGCAGACGCGCTGGCTGCAGAGCCTCGTCTACAACTTCTGGAAGGACTTCTATGTAGACGAACTGGAAAGGGTGCTGGCGGAAGAGGAAAAAACCACCCTCAAGGGCAAGCTCAAAAAGCTCGCGGCGATCATCGCGGCCGATCATGAGGACTGGGAGCGTTTTCCGGATCTAGTGGGTCTGGACCCGGGATATGGCCAGCGTGTGCGGGAGACCTTTGCCGAGGCCCTGGACGAGGCCGAGGCGGATCTCTTCGAAGACTTCTCCTTGACGCCGGCCCTGGAAGAGGCGTTGCGCAAGACCGTAGTGTTCATGTATCAGAAGCAGTGGTTTCATCGGAACGATCATAGCCGCGTCGTGATCGCCGGCATGGGGGAGGCCGAACCGTTCCCCGTCTTGCTGGAGTACGACATTGGGACCCTGGCCGCGGGCACGCTGCGCTACCGGAAGGCCGACGAGACGCGCATCGGCGAGGACTCGGACGGCACGGTCGCGCCTTTCGGGCAAAGAGAGATCATCGATTCCGTGATCCAAGGGATCCATCCGCGCATCTACGATCAGCTCATGAGAGCGGCCGCTCGGATGCCGCAGGATCTGGAGGATTACGACGACGAAGACGAACCCGAAGAGATCGAGGAGAGGGCAAAAGCGTTCTCCCAGTTGGTGCGCGAAGACGTTCTGCGGCCCTATGCGAAGCCGCTTCTTTCGGCGGTGAGCGCGCTCCCGCGCCAGGATCTGGCCAAGATGGCCGAGTCACTCGTCAATCTGACCGCGTTTTTTATGCGCATGTCAGCCGATGAGGAGCAGACGGTTTCAGAGCCGGTGGACGTGGCCCTGCTCTCGAAGGGCGATGGGTTCATCTGGGTCAAGCACAAGGATGTGCGGGGGCTTGCCTATGATCGATCTATTTGCGCCTGACGGGTGCGAGAAGAGGGGGAGGGTATGACGCGCATCTTCGGCTTGTCCAAATCGAAGTTGATGGCGTTCCGGCAATGCCCGCGCCGGCTCTGGCTGTCGGTCCATAGGCCGGACTGCGTGCCGGCCGACGACACGAACGAGGCGGTTCTGGCGACGGGCACGGATGTGGGCGTCATCGCCCGCCAAGGCTGGCCGGATGGCATCCTGATTGCCCCCGAGGGGCCGCTGGCCGAGGCCTTGAGCCAGACGCAGGCGGCACTGGCGGCGCGCAAGCCCCTGTTCGAGGCCACCGTGCAGCAAGACGGGGTGCTGGTGCGGGCCGATGTCCTGGTGCCCCACCCGCGGGGCCCGGCCTTCGATCTCATCGAGGTGAAGTCATCGACCCATGTCAAAGACTATCAGCTCGAGGACGTCGCCATTCAATCGCAGATCTTCGCGGCGGCGGGCGTGCCCTTGAGGCGCCGGGTGCTGCAGTACATCAACAACGCGTTCGTCTATCCCGGGGGCGGGTGTTACCACGAGGTCCGGCCGGATGGGAGTCGCAATAGCCTCTTTGCCGCGGAGGATGTGACCAAGGCCGTGGAGTCTATCCAGGCCGAGGTCCCGGGATGGATCGACGCGGCCCGGCGGACGCTGGCGGGCGCCATGCCGGATGAAACCGATGGATGCAACGACCCCTATCCCTGTCCCTATCAGACCTTCTGCCACGCGCAGGCACCGGAATATCCGCTCTCCTGTCTGCCCCGGATCCGGGCGGAGGCGATCGCCGCCCTGGCCGAAAAAGGTTACCAGGACGTGCGGGACGTCCCGGCGGGGGTGCTCACCGTCCCCGCCCATGAGTGGGTGCGGCAGGTGACCTGCTCCGGTCAACCCGAGCTGCGCCCCGGGGCGCGGGCGGCTCTGGCGGTCCTCGATTACCCCCGCTATTACCTGGATTTCGAGACGATCCAGTTCGCCGTGCCGATCTGGCCGGGCACGCGTCCCTATGAGCAGCTGCCCTTTCAGTGGTCCTGCCATCGCGAGGACCGATCGGGCGCCCTAAGCCACCGGGAGTTCCTGGATCTCTCCGGCGCCGATCCGACCCGGGCCTTCGCTAAGACCCTGATCGCGGCCTTGGGCACGAAGGGCCCCATCTGTGTCTATAACCAGGGCTTCGAGGGCCGCGTCATCCGTGAACTCGCCCTCCGGTACCCCGAGCTTGCCGAATCGCTCTCGGCCCTTCTTCTTCGCCTGATCGATCTTTTGCCGTTGACGCGTGCGCACTATTACCACCCGGCCATGAAGGGCTCGTGGTCGATCAAGGCGGTGTTGCCGACCATCGCGCCTGATCTGGATTACGCCGAACTGTCCGAGGTGCAGGATGGGGGCGGGGCCCAGGAGGCCTATCGGGAGGCCATCGCCCCCAACACTCCGCCGGACCGAAAACAGGTCCTCGATCAGGCCCTGCGGCGCTACTGCAGCCGGGATACCGAGGCCCTCGTGCGGCTGGCGGCCTTTCTGAAGCAGGGCTAAACTTCACGTACAACATAACGATAAGACGATGCCACGACATTTCGGGGAGTGCGCGCGATCCACAGTCCGGGTTGCGTCGGGGGTGTGCCAGGGCGGTCCGGCAGCGCCGGGCCGGGGATCCTCGGGGCGGACGGTGCTACAGGCGGCCACCACAAGGCGGCGTCGTGCGCGCGCGTAGGGCGGTCATGGGCGGTGAGCGCGAGACGATTCTGCGCCAGTGGGAGATGTTGCGACGGATTCCCCGGTATCCTGCCAAGAAGACCGCAACGGACCTCCACGCACAGCTCGTCACGGCGGGGTATCAGGTCACGAAGCGTACGGTCGAACGGGACCTCGAAAAGCTGACCGCCTCTTTTCCGCTGCTCGCCGATGAGCGCAGCAAACCCTTTGGGTGGAGTTGGAAGGCGGATGCCCCTGCTCTTACGGTCCCCGGTCTCACCCTGTCCCAGGCGGTGACCTTTCAGCTGGTCGAGCAGCACCTGCGGCCCTTGTTACCGCCCGCGGTCCTGGCGGACTTGCAGCCCGCCTTCGCGCTCGCAGCCGCGCGGCTTGCTGAGGCTGGCCCCACGCGCCGCTCCTGGACCGACAAGGTGCGCGTCGTCTCCCCGACGCAGACGCTGCGGGTGCCGCCCATAGCCCCCGAGGTCCAGAGAACCCTCTACGAGGCGCTCCTCACAGACCACCAAGTGCAGATTCGTTATCTAAAGCCAGGTGAGAAGAGTCCCATCACGTATGAGGCGGTCCATCCATTGGGAGTCGTACAGCGCGGCGCCGTTTTGTACCTCGTGTGCACCTTCTTCGGTTACACGGATCCCTTTCTTCTGGTCTTGCATCGCATGAAGACGGTCACGGCGCTCGAGGCTTCCGTGGTCCGACCCCCCGATTTTGATCTGGATGCCTATATCGCCTCGGGCCGGATGGGTTTTGGAGACGGACGGATCATCCGTCTCGAACTGTTACTTGACGCCGACGCCGCGCGCCACCTCACAGAGACGCCCTTGAGTGAGGATCAACGCCTGACGCCAACGCCCGACGGACGGGTGCGGGTGAACGCGACCGTCCCGGAAACGGAGCAACTGCGCTGGTGGATCCTGGGCTTTGGGGAGAAAGCGGAAGTCATTAAACCAGTATTCTTGCGCAAGAAATTGATAGAAACAGTCCGAGCACTCGCGACGCGGTATGACATTAGCGCAAAAGGTTTTAGTGCCATGCGATCCGTAGATGCATGAACGCGGATCATGTGGCAGGCAATATGGTCCATCTTTCGCGCTGCGGCGAGAAACGCGCCTCTCGTGCCGACATGGTCTGCGCCTTACCAGTGGTCTCGGAAGCCCATAACGCCGACCACAGCATGGATGGCAAGGGCCGCTGGCACGACAGGTCTTCGTCGATGGCCTCTGGCGCAGAGTCGAATATGAGTGGATCTATCTCAAGGCCTACGATTCGATTGTGAAAGGGTGGCGCTTCCTTGGCAGACGCTTTCATTTCACCGGTTATGAGAGACGTCATCAGATATGGAGCCGGTAGACACATTGGTAGGTCCATGCCGCTGTGTCACTGCCACATAGGACAGGCCCCGAACGTACTGGGTCGCGGCATAATGTTCGTGAAATGGAAGAAATGACACAAGGTATTTACTTATTCTCTTGCTATGTGTTGTTGATCGGATAGTGGCAGAAGCAATTCTTGTCCAGGTTTACGCTATCAAGCAGGGCGTAATGCAGAGACTGTTCAGCGAGAGGAAACGGCTGGTATGAGCGAGCATTTTCTAAAAGGAGGCGATGATATCGATGTCGCCGTTTGGGGATTTCACGATTTCAGCAAGCAGGGTTGCCCAATCGCATTGGATAACTACCAACGACCCTATGTGTGGAAAGAGCAGCGTATCCAGGACCTACTTGCTGATCTGGAATCCTTTGCTGAGGCTATGAGGCAGTCGGACCCGCAATCGGAATACTACATGGGGACTGTGGCTCTGCATCGCGCGGTCGATCGAGAAGACAACAGGGAAAAGCTTTTCATTATCGATGGACAGCAGCGCCTGACCAGCCTGTGTGTGCTACATCATGCCCTGCATGGGGATATCCCCCGCGACGTCGAGCTCAAGTTTCGCTCGCCACTCTCTGTTGCCAATGTTCGGGCAGCCAGGGAGTTGATGCGCAGGCCCAATCTACAGAAGGACATCTTCGACCATCTACGTTTTACCGTGATCACCGTGCAGAGCGAGGATCTGGCCTTCACCTTCTTTGATACCCAGAACAGCCGCGGTGTACCTCTTGGCGCGACCGACTTGCTAAAGGCTTATCACCTTCGAGCCATACACGGCGACAAACTGCAGCAGGACGAGCGCTTGCGAGAGTTGTGTGCACGGCGCTGGGAGCGGGTCCAAGTCCAGGGCGAGGAAGGTCACGAAAGTAAGAGGCATGACTTCGCTCCGGAACTGTTCCACTACTACCTGTGGCGTGCCCGTAAATGGCGTGGCCAGTCCGTGGACGAACTGGAACATACCGATGATCTGTTGGCCGAGTTTCAAAAAGGCAGTCTCAAGAGTAATGTGGCTCAGATCAAGCTTTACCCAGCAGCAAGTAACCAATGGGCCACGGCGCTCACACTAGGCGGTGACGGTAGCCTGCGTCTGGAGCCGGAGGCTCTTGAGTTACAGGCCCTTGATCTGGCCCGTAACCCTGCAAATCTACCATTTGCCCTGCGTCAACCAGTGCAGAGCGGCGTAGGGTTTTTCCTCTATGCGGAAAAATATGCCGCCCTGCTGAATAGTATTCTGCACCAAGGGACTGGCGAGGCCGAATTGCTGGCGCTTCGCGAGTTTTACCGCGCGGTGATCGCGGTGCTTTCGGTCTACCTGCAATCTCTGTTCCGACTCGCGCTGTTGCTCTATGTTGATCGGCTCGGCACCGCAGGAGTGTTCCGCTTCGCCCTGTGGTTGAACCACAACCTGGGAGCGCTCCGCCTAGACAGGGACGATGTCCGCCGGCAGACACCGCTCAAATACCTGCGCGACAGGCCGATCAACCTGCTTGATGTGATTGCCTTTGCCTATTATCCCGGTGAAGTGATCGCATTTCTGAAGAGTGACGACCTAGTAAAGCCCTATACGGCCAATGACGGGTGGCGCGAGTTGGTCGTGTCGGGCGCAGGAGTGAAGGGGCGCTATATCAAGGCGCTTGCCGGCTATTACGGCGCCGCGGCGCTAGACAAACTCCATTCCCAGATTGACAAACACGCGGAAACACAACTAGCCAAGCACAAGGAGGGGGTTCATGGCCGCGCTTCGTTCTGACCTTGTCAATCTCGATGACATCATCAAGGGAATGGGCCAACATGGCAAGGAGGCGCGCGACAGGCGTTTTTTCAATATTCCCATCTATCAACGCCTCTATGTTTGGGGCAGGGAGCAGGTCAGGACACTGCTGGAGGACGTCTGGGCGGCCTGCTTGGCCGGAAAGGAGATTGTTTATCTCGGCGGCACCTTGGTCATCGAGCGAGAACGGCTGTCACAGGACGCTCGACTGCTGGATCTGATCGATGGGCAGCAGCGCTTCACGACTCTATGGCTGATCAGTATTGCTTTGGGCGAAGACGGTATTGCGCTGATAGATTATCGGCGTGATCTCGTCGATGGTAAGCCACACCCCAGAATTCGCTTTGCCATTCGCCCTGCCGTGCAGGAGTTTTTTAGTAAGCGCCTCAATGGTGAGGATATGAACCTTGCCGATACCAGGCAGATACAGGATGCCCTGGATGAGGTGAAGAGTTTCTTTATGGATCTCGAGGGAGGTTATACACCTGCGCAGGCACGCAATATGATCGCCGACTTCATCCGGCATAAGGTCAAACTGGTCTTGACCCAGGTGCCGGAGAATACGGATCTGAACAAGTTGTTTGAGGTGATCAATAATCGCGCGGTACAGCTTCAGCACCACGACTTGCTCAAAGCGCGCCTGCTGAAGATGATCGATGCTGGAGAACGAGAGCTCTATAGCCAGCTTTGGGATGCCTGCGCACATATGAACGATTATGTGGAGCGTAACCTTCGCTTGGCTACCGGCGTCGATCTTGTAACGGTATTCGAAGAAGGAGAACGGCCGTCTGGGAACGGTGGCGCGGCGGATGTACACCGAGTGTTGAGCGCTCTCCGGAATAAAATCAAACCTGCTCAAGAGTGCGACGCTTTGTCCCTTGGCGAGATTCTAAGATCTGAAGGCCCGGCGATATCAGATTCCAATAAGGAAGGCGGAACTCCTGATGATGAAAAGCCCGACAAGGTGCGCAGTATCATTAGTTTCTCCATGCTGCTTCAGCATGTGTTGCGGATTGGTCTCGCTCAGAAGCGTACGATAAATGGGGAGAACGCCGATGACATTACCCGTATCTCGGACAAGGAACTGCTTGCCATCTTTAATAGCCATTTCTTTTGTCGTGATGTCAACTCCAGTGACGCAAAGCGATTCATAGAAACCTTGTGGCAGGTTCGCTATGTTTTCGACATGTATATAATCAAGTGGGTTATAATCGAGGAAACCAAGATACACGCAATACGACAGCTGTACATCAATGCCAACAATGGCAGCAAGTATCTTCAGCGCCATACAAGCGACGCAATGCCCAGCTTCGCGCTTCTGCAAAGTATGCTGTATCACTCCCAACAGCTCACGACCCAGTACTGGCTAACGCCGTTACTCAACTATCTTCTAAGTTATGGTGCGGAGGGCGTCGAGCTGTACCTTCAGCATTTGGATAACCATCTATTTTGCACCAGAGCCGGAGATGCGCCGCTCATTGAGAGGACGCGCCGTTTTCTCGACGCCCCATGGCACCACGAGACCTTGGTAAACATTCGGGACGAGATCGGGACATCACAGGAACTTGGGACGGGTTTTCGCCACTACTGGTTTTACAAGCTCGAATACTTGCTGGCGAGGGAACTTGCCACCGAGCAGGCCAAGGATTTTCGGATTACAGCCAAGAATTCCGTTGAGCACATCGCGCCCCAAAAGCCAGAGTTTAGTACGGATAGAGTAGCTCCAAACTTGTTACATACTTTCGGCAATTTAGCGCTTGTCAGTCGGGGCATAAATTCCGAGTTAAGTAATAAGGGCTTCGCCCAGAAGCGCGCGGACTTTAAGGCCCGCTATAGCGGCAAAGGGGTATCGCTCAAGCTGGAGCGGGTCTTTAAAAATGAAACATGGGGGGATGATCAAATTAGAGACCATCAGAAGGCGATGGAGAAGGTATTCAACGACTACTTTGCTGAGATTATGAGAAGCGTGATGAAAAGCATGACCGCCATGGGGTCGTGAGCAGGTTCTGCCCATATTTAGCGGGACCAGCGGCCCGCGCGGTGCCGCATCGCGCGTACTATTGAAAATCGCCTGCGTCAATGTGATGCCCGAGTAGATGCGCTCTCAGTTGGCGACCATTTTTGTAGTTTCGACAGGAGTCGGTTTTTCGGCATGATTAATCGTGCCACATATACGACGTGGAGTATTATTGATGAGTGACGCCTATTGGTTCTCACCCGCGCCGAGCGAAGTCATGTGTTCGCGGCTCTCGCTCGACTTCAATTTGCGTGCGGCGGATCTCTTCTTCCGCGAAATGATTGTGCCGGAACTTGGGCGCATTTGGTTCGTGCGGCAGCTTTCGTGGCCCCTGGCCGCGCTTGCGCTCCACATGGAGATGGGGAATGGGCCGAGGCCCACCGCTATTTGCCACGGAATCGAGGCGCTTGCGTGCAAGCTCGAGTTTTGGGCTAATCCAAATAGCCCATCGCCGCGCGTCCTCGGACGGCGCGCGTTCGGGCGTGATGCCGAGCAGGACGTGTGGTCTTTTCATCAGCTTCGCCAACCCGCGCACTACGTGCGGAATACGCACCGTCAGGCCGCGACGCGGGCGATCCGTGCCGACGGTGGGCTCGGCTTTGCGCGCGGCTCACGCTTCGATCTCCTCGAGCTGGAGCCAGTGGGACGAAAGATCGCCGAGAACTTTCTGGAGCAGCGTGTCGGCCAAGGTAGGATGAGCCTACGCAAGTGGTTGCGCGGGTGGCTTGAGGACCATCAAGGGGTCCCCAGCCACCCTAAAGCCTTGCTGCAAGCTTTGTCGCCAGAGCGCGCCACCGTCGCGGAGCGCGAGTTGGTCTACTCGCGGCTCGTCGGAAGGTCGACGCCTGCCGGTGAGAAGCGGAAACGGCTGGCTCATGCGCTCGGGCGCGCAGAAAACCTGAAGAGCATCGGTGGCGATGGTGGTGTTGTCGATTGTCTCCGCAAGGCCGGTCATAGCGAGCAAGCCAACGAAATCGTTGTAGCGCGCGCCTTCGGCACAATGCTCGACCGAGCGCGTGACACGGTTGCGATCCTGACCCACGCGGTTGAACTTGGGCGTGGCGGTGTGAAGCTCGCTAATCTTGCACGCGACTCGGCGCTCAAGAAATCGATCAAGGACCTTCGGACCACCTCGAAAAACTACGTCGGGAAGGTGAACGAGTTGAATGCGGTGGCCATAAAGGGGGTGGCTACCAGCCGGGATTTCTCAAATGCAGTGGTCGCGGGAGAGGACATGGAAGCCATTCGTATTCTCGTCGAGCGTTGCGGTAAATTGCTCGGGCTCGCCGACGGCGTCGTCACCCGTGGCCCTCTGTTCCGTGTCGTGGATGCGACCGATGAAGGCAGTGCTCTCGAAGATGGAGTGGCGAGTATCGAGCCCGATGGAACGGGGCGGACGTTTCGCATCGCAAACTTCCACTCGCTTCTGCGTGATGCCGAGCGGCGAGGTGCGCTATGAGCGCTGAAACGCTACTCGATATCTTCGTGCCACCGGAAGGTATGGTCGGATACAGCGCAGCCCTTGTCGCCATGACCGGCGCAGAGGATTTTCTCGAGGATGCCATGCAGCGCTTCACCGGGCTTCGGGCGCGACAGCGTGCCGAACTGGGTAACGTGCTTGTGTACCTCATGCTCGACGGGCACTCGTCGCCATCGCGACAGGAGGTCTTCCCGCCTGGGCGTATCCCTGGTCTCTACGAGTTCCAGCCGCGTAAGGTCGAGCCCGGCTCGCTGCTGCACGCAAAGGTTGCGCTACTGGCGTTCGCGTCGAACCGGACTAGTGCGCCGATCCATCTTCGACTCGCCGTGCTCACGGCCAATTTCACGTATACCTCCGCGCGGCAGCAGCTTGAGTTGGTCTGGATTGTTGATCTTCCGCCCGATGGCAGCGCGCCAATCGAGGACCGCGCCGACATCGCAGCAGCGGGGGCGTTCTTCGAAACACTACTTGCACGGCGGTTCCATCGCGATGAGCAGTCGCTCCCATTGAAGAAGCGCAACGTGACCGGACGACTCGACGTGCTTCTCGCAAAGGCATCTTCGCTTGCTCCTGCGAACCGCAAGCCACGTTTCATCCACTCTCTCGACAGGTCTCTGTACGACCAGATCCGCGAGCGCTTCCGCAGTGTGATCAAAGCCCCGAGGAATCTTCTGCTGTGTGGCTCGGGGTTCTACGAGGAACCGTTCACTGAGGCACGCAAGCCCTCCGTTTTAGGCAAGCTCGAGGATCTGGGCAAGTTCACTAGGAACGTCCAGCGCGTGGTGCTCGTCGAGCCCGGAGATGCGGGCGCGGTGGCGACATGGGCCAAGGGACGCAACACGGACGGGTGGAAGGTTGTCCGTCCCTTTGACGCGCTCGACCAGAACCGGCGGCTTCACGCGAAGTTCGTGTACGCAGGCCATCTCCGCGACGGGCACGTGAGCAACGGCTGCCTCTATCTCGGGTCCGGCAATCTCTCGCGCCGCGGCCTCCTCACCCACGGCGGGATGGCTGAGGGGAACGTGGAGACCGGCGTGATTTTCGCGGTCAATGAGCGACTCGATGGGGATGCAATCAAGCGTCGGCTGTTCTGGTCGGACGAAGCCGAGGCCGTCGGCGACGAGGAGTGGGCCATCGGTCAGGTGGGCGACGCGCCGGATGCGCAGTTCATCCTGGAGGCACCGCCGATCCTCTCGGCGACGATCGAGACCGCCCCGTCCCGATGCCTACACTTGCTCTGGCGCGGGGACTTCTCGGGCGAATTCCGCGTGAGAATCTCCTGGACTGGCCGCGACTGGTTCGATGTGAAGCAAGGGGATGAGGTGCCGCTGCAGGACGACGAGTGCCCGGCCGCGCTCCAGGTATCCGACGAGAGCGACTGCGGATGGGTCGTGCCAGTCGTGGACGCCGCTGGGCGCATTGGGTGGCTGCCGCCGCGCTTCGAAACGTATTCTGACGCGCTCGCGGCGCTCCTTGACTTCCCGATCCGTCCCGTCGAGGCCATCGACGACGGCGATCAGGATGAGGGCGAGGACGATGGAACCAAGGGCGCGGCCACAGAGGCAGCGATCGAGCCGCAGAAGAGCTACGCGCTGCACGCCGCCGCCGAGCTCATCGAGGAGGTCGCCGCGCTTCAGGCGGCGCTGCCGGCGTCGATGCTTGACGACTGGATTGATCATCTCGACCGAATGTTCCGCGCGTCGTTCCCCGAGCCCCTCATCGCTACCTGGCGAACGCATCGGCTGGACGTGTTCGCACACCTCCGACAGCCCGAGTTACGCTCTCCATACCTCACCGACAAGCAGCGGCTCCGGTATTTCGAGGTGCTCGATGGTGCGGCGCGCGCCTGGGGGATGCGATGAGATTTTTGTGGGCCGACGCCGCCAAAGCGCTTCGGAAGTTGGTCGCCGAGGACGCGGCCAAGCGGCGTGCGGAACAGCATCTTGACGACGGCCAACGGGCGTCGCTCACGTGGATGGCTGAGCGGTTGCCGTGGAGCGGTGTAGTGCTCGCCGACGAGGTCGGAACCGGCAAGACACGCATCGCGTGCGCAGTGGTTCACGCGGTTCTCGAGGCAGGCGGGCGCGCGGCCGTCGTCGCGCCCCACGGCCTTATGCACCAGTGGATCGCCGAGTCGCGGAAGCTTCGCGCGAACGGCCCCGCCCCGAAGGAACTCACGACCCTCACGGAGTTCCTGCGCAAGGTGTCGCCAAATGACGCGTCGTGGAAGGACTTTAGCCCGCGCCCCACCAAGCCCGAATGGTGGCTCATTTCCCACGGGTTCCGCGCGCCATTGGTGCGCAGCAACTCCCTCGTGTGGCGCGCGACTTTGCCATCGTTGGTCGAACTGCATCTCGCCTCACCAAAAGTGCGTGTGGACGGGCGGACGCGGATCGGCAAGTTGCAGCGGCAGGTCGATAACTTGGTGGCGTCGAACTGGACCTGGAACGGGATGGCTCGGATCGCGAGCGAGGTCGCCCCGCGTACGCGCACGTGTGGAGACCTGCGAAAGCGCATCAAGGCGCTTCCTCTACTCAACGTGTCGAGCTGGAACAACGCCAATCTCCTCGCGAAGTTCGGCAATGGCGGAGACGGGCGTCCGCTGACCGAGGAGCTGCTGGGCCTTTGGCTCGGCGAGTTCGACCTCATCGTCATTGACGAGGCACACAAGAGTCGCGGCGAGATGGATGTTGAGGATACGGCACTGGGCGCGGCGTCGGGCACGGTACTTGCGCGACTAGTCGACTTGCTCTTAAAGCAGCCCGAGAATGGTCGTCGGCTCTGCCTAACGGCGACGCCGATGGAGCTCGAGCTGCAGCAGTGGCTTGACCTTCTTCGCCGCGCGCGCAGCGGGCTCGGCAAGAAGCGAGGGGAGCAAGTGGTGGAGCGCCTGCGTAACGCGGCACTTTGCGCCGCCGTCGCCCCCGACGAAGGGGGCCGCCTCGACGAGCTCTGTGCAGCGGCGAAGGACTTCACCACGGCATTGGCTCCATTCGTGACGCGACGGCGACGTGACGAGGACCCGCTGGTCACGAGCTTCCGTAAGGGCACCCAGCTTCCAGAAGGACGGCCGCATCCGCATCGACGCCTTCAACGCGTGCAGATCGGGTGGACGGAGACGGTCGGTCAGAGTGCGCCCTGGCTCGATGTGCTCTTCGCGGCCGAGTGCATGAGCCAGAGCCTTCAAGGGCTGATGCTGAAGGACACCGCAGAGTGGCCTCGCGCGGTGCACGACGCGTACACGAAGCTGTCTGCGGGGCACGTCAGCATCGACCTGGCCGAGTCGAGCACGCCGCTTCGCGTCCCCGAGCCCGGCGACGTTGACGACTACACGCGAGGTAAGGTCGCCCGTGCTGCCTACTGGTATCGGCGGCTCCGCAAGGGGCGCGAGCGTGTGCGCAAAGCGTTGCCGTGCGTGAACGGCGCCGAGCTCGATCCAGACGCCGAGCATCCCCGCGTTCTGGCTGCCGTGAAGGAGATTGAGAGTTGGACGCTGAAGCATGAGAAGGTGCTGGTGTTTGGCGTCTTCCTGCGCCCGCTTCAGCTCCTGCGCGATGTGCTCAACGTTCGCCACGCACTGCGTGCTGCCGATGCCGCCAGACCGATTACGCACGCTGTTCACGGTAACGCTATGCTCGGAATCGCGCTTCGCCAGCTCGATCGGCTGCGCGCAGAGGGGGCGCTCTCGGGCCGTCTTCGGAGCGGCAACGGCGCAGAGATGCGTCGCGCGCTGGCCGACAGCCACAGGGCCTACAAGCGACTGCGTGACAAGGTGCGGAGGCGCGCGAGGAAGGCGGTCGCCGCGTGGCGCAACGACCCGTTGCTTTTGGTCGGTGCGCCAGTTGACCGCGAACTTGAGGGCGCGCTCGAAGACCACCTCGTCTCTTTCGTCCTCGACGACTTCCTCGCGACGACTTCGGAGTCGGATGGGGTCACGGACGAGCGCTTCGAGGGGCTCACCAAGGAGTTCGTTGAAGAGCGCATCCGTCCGCTCCTTGACGAGCTGGGCGGCAAGGATGTCGACGAGGAGCAGTCCGTGTTCCGACAGGAATCCCTGAGGGCGCTCCTCGAGGACGACGACAGTCGCCAGAGCTTCCATGCGCGCTTGCTTCAGGGGGCCACAAAATGGGAGACCCGGCGCTACCTCCAGGCCGCGTTCAACCGTCCTGGCGCCTCGCCACGGGTCCTCATCGCCCAGAGCCAGGTCGGACGTGAAGGGCTCAACCTTCACGAGTCCTGTCGGGTCGTCGTGCAGTTTCATGCCGAGTGGAACCCTGCCGTGCTGGAGCAGCAGATCGGACGTGTCGATCGGAAGGGTAGCCTGTGGGAGCGGCTCGCGCAGCACTGGCTCGACGAAGGGTGCCAAGGTGAGCCGCCATTCGTCGAGGTGCGGCAGCTCGTCTTTGAGGGCACATACGACGCGTTTCAGTGGGATCGGGTGATGCGGAGGCAGCACGTCTTCGACGCCAGCCTCTTCGGCTCGTTGCTCCATTCTGAAGCGTGGGAGCGTGCCCCCAAGGATCGTAGAGACGACCTCCTCGCGGCAGCGCCGTCGTTCCGACCGCCTCGGGCCGAATAGCCGCTTTGACGCGGAGGAGGATGCCGGTATGACCAAGAGCGAGAAGGCCGCGCAGCAGCGGGGCCACGTCGGGAACTGGCAGGCGAGCGGCCTGTCGGTCCGGCGTATGCAGGGCGGACGGAAGTATCTAGCAGGGCGGGTAATCGTGGGTACATTTCGGTCTTGAGGGGGTGATATGGCAATTTGGTTAATCCGTGCTGGTTCCCATGGCGAATACGAACAGAAATTCATCCAGGAAAACCGCGTCTATGTAACTTGGGACGATTTGAATGTGGATCTTGGCAAGCTTAGCGAACGGGCCCATTTGACGAAGGCACTGACAGAGCGTTACCCAGACGCCAAGCCCAAGGCGATCCAGAATTGGGTGAGCCAAGTCTGGCCTTTTGCGCATGAGGTTCGGAAAGGCGACCTCGTTATCCTGCCGCTCAAGACGCAGCCCGCCATCTATGTCGGAGAAGTGATCGGCGATTACCACGCGGAGCCGCAGGGGCCGAATCCGTTCTTCCACTGGCGGCCGGTGAAATGGATTGGCGAGGCGGTGCCGCGCGTCAACTTCGGCAAGGACTTGCTCTACACTTTCGGCGCATTTCTGACCATATGCCGGGTGCAACGCAACAACGCCGAGCAACGCATCGCCGCCATGCGGGCTAATGGCTGGAAGCCCGAAACCATAACGGCCGTCACGAAGCCCCCTGCGCCAATGACCGACGAGGCCGCCGAGGATAGCGACCTCGAAGATCTTGGCCGTGACCAGATTGCGCAGCTTATCGTGTCGCGTTTCAAGGGGCATGGTCTCACCCGCCTGGTGGAAGCGATCCTCAAGGCCCAGGGGTACACCACTTACCGTAGCCCGGAGGGGGCGGATGGGGGCGTAGATATTCTGGCCGGTTCGGGGCCATTGGGGTTTGATTCGCCGCGTCTGTGTGTGGAAGTGAAATCGGAGGGTGGGCCTATCGACCGCTCGAGCGTGGATAAGCTGTTAGGGGCGGTCTCCAAGTTTGGCGCTGGTGAAGGGTTGTTCGTCTCGTGGGGCGGCTTCAAAAGCAACGTACAAAAAGAACTCGCGGCAAGCTTCTTCCGGGTGCGGCTGTGGACGCAAAAGGATTTGCTGGAACAACTGTTTGCCCATTATGACCACCTTGATGAAGACTTGAAGGCCGAATTGCCGTTGAAGAGGATCTGGACGGTGGCAGTACAGGAATGACGGCTTGCTCTGAGTGCCTGGCGTGCGGCTTGCTCGGTTTGCGCGGTAAGCATGGCGCCGGGCTGCGTTGCGGTAGCGGCCAATGGATTTCCCTCAAAGCCAACGCCCATACTCCGGCCTAATCGAGGACCAGCATCAGGGATTCCGCAGGTCGGTGGAAACGACGGTGGCTCGCACCCTTGGACCCGGAAAGCATCATCGGGTGTGACAGCCAGCCCCACCCCATGATCCAATGGGTGCGACTGTCTATAACCATAAAAAAACTCCCGGAGGAGATCATGAAGCTACTTACCACCGCCAAGGCCACCCGCGCCGCTATCCGCAAGATAATGCCCCGCCGTATCGCTGTGGCCTATGTAGGCGCCCAATGGCGCGATTATGTGGTGCCCAAAGGGGTTGAGGAGATCATCGTCTCGCCGACGTTGGGCTCCAATCCCTATGCCATCCGCGATCTCATGAGGGCGCTCGGCGACGATAAGGTCCATTTCCTGGATGCGCTGCACGCCAAAATCTATGTGGGGGCCAAAGCGGCCGTGGTGGGCAGCTGCAACCTGTCTCAGAACGGCATGGGGGACGGAGGCCGCGAGGAGGTCGCGATCGAGCTGACCGATGCCGCGACGCTCCGAGCCCTTGAGAAGACCTTTGCGCGGTACAAGATGATGGCGCAAACGCAGTACCGGACCCGTAACGCCAAGGAAACGGCGCTCGAGAAGCTCACGAAAAAATGGCATATCGCGGTCGCGCGGGACCTGGTAGGTGATGAGCGCCAAGTGCCTACGCTAACAGATTACCGGGTCGAGCCCGGAAAACCGACGATTCATATCGTCTGGTACATCGTGGACGATATGACATGGAATCTTAAAGCGGTGCGAGCGGCAATACCGGATATCGACAAGGAGCCCGATGACTATTTTTCGAACCACATGAGCTTCCTGGAAGAGGATCCGGTAAAAGACGGCGATTGGATTTTATGCTGGCATGCCAAGCGTAACGGTTTGCCACGCACCCAGAGAGGTGATATGGCCGAATGGATGTATGTGCACCGCGTCATACCGGGTGGTAAAGATGATGAACAATACACAAAAGTGGCCGCCGAGACGGCAAAACTCAAGAAGCCCGGGGAGCCGTTCGCCCTGAACGCCGCGACCACCAAAGCGATTCAGAAGGTGCTGGCTGCGCGCACGTTCCCGGTACTCCTCTCCCACAAGAATGATGTCTGGCCGCTCGCGCCCGCCGATGAGGTCGTGCCGGCCTTTCTGACCGCGGTCCAAAAGGAAATGCGAGCCGCGCGACGTACGCCAAAGAAGAAGGCGCGGAAAGGTCTCAAGAGGGCCGGATAGAGGACCTATCCGGGTTACTGTGAGCACATAAGGGATCTGGAGTGGGGGCGGACGATGGCGCGCGAAGAGGGCTTTATTTTGAACGCGCCGCCGATCGCCGGAGTTCATCAAGCGATACTTTGAGGGCCACGCTCCGGCCTTCCGTGTAGTCTGGCCAGGGGATAAATGGCCATTGGCTGTCGAAGCCACCAAACATGACAGTGGTCTGGCAACGATAGGTTGCGGCCGACCGGCCCATGCGCAGCAGGACGACTTGGTCGCATCCGATCTCCCGGCGAGCTGCAGGAAATGCCTCGGCGTTCAGCACGGCAAAACGGTTCGGAGGGCCGCGAAAGAACCAGTAGTGGTCAAGGCATGCCCCGACAATGTAGACGCTCGCGACAGTGGCCAGCAAGGGAGCGCCCAGCGCGAGGAATGAACCATGGCGGGCGGTCCAAATGAGACGACTGTATAGGACGGTCCCGACGAGGCCAAAAAGAAGGAAACCGGGAACCGCGAGGTCGGCATAACCGGGATGCCGCGCGTGGGCGGCAACAAACAACAGCCAGAGAACAGGCGCGCTTCCGAGCCCCCACAACGCCACGACACCCGTCATGATCATTCGGGACGGACGTCTACCCCGCAGATGGTCCTGCACGACACAAACGATCACACCCCATAAGACGACAAGAAGCGCGAGCAGGAAGATCACGACGAATAAGTCGGCACGCCGACTCCCCGCTTATCCCCAACATTCAATACCGGATGCCCGTACATAAAGGTTTTGCCCATCCCATTGCCCCCGAATAGTACATCCGGTCTTTCCGAGACCCCAAGCGTTGTGCGGCCAGCGTTGTCCGGCCGGGACCGGCCCGGTTGTCCACAAATTCTGTGGATAGGTCTGGGGACAAAGGTCGACCGGCCCGGTCACGACGCTGTCATGGCTACCTGATCACAAAAGCGGCAGGGGATCAGCCATCCGTCTCGACGACATAGGGAACCACCTCCAGGATGCCTCGCCGCAGCAACCCCAGGAACGTCGCCGCGTCGTAAACCAGCACGCCATCTTCATCCCCCGGCGACGCGCCCAGATAACGGAGCCGTACGTGGCGTCCGTCTTGCCCGGCCCAAAGCAGCACATCGCCCGTGCGGGTGTCGCGATACAGTTCCAGAAAGGGGGGTTCCATAGAGGCATTGTGGGCCCCGGGGGCTTTCTGGCAACCCCGGACTTAGGAGGGCCATCGGCCGTGAGGCCCGGGCGTCCAAGTGATATCATCAAGGTAACGACGTACCCCATCTGGACACCGTGAACGAATCTGATCTTTTTGCCCTCCCATTCCCGGACCTCTGGGCCCTGGCCTATGAGAATGAAGACCCCTTGGCGCTCGCCGTGCTCGAGCGACGTGTGGCCCTCATGCAGGCCCATGACCCCGCCATGCCGGACCATGACCGGCGCTACAAACGGGCCCATAAAGAAGAGCTGATGGCGATGCCGCTGTTTTCGCTCGTGGCCCGCAGCGAACGAGACCCCCTGGCGGCCTCCGTCTTCAAGCGCCGTATCTTCAGCCTCAAGGACCTATGTTTTACGGAAGCCGTGAATCTCGGCAAGACCGAGGCCGAGGCCAAGGTCTTGGTCCGCACGGTCATCGGTGGCAGCGTCGAGGAGATTCAGGAGAAGGCGGCGTGTGGCGAGCTTGAGCGGGCCGTGGATCGTCTTCATGCCCTGGCGGAGCGCTCGCCGGCCCGTCCTGCACAAAAGCGCACCCAAAAGCGCGGCCACCCCTTGCGAAGGCGAAAACGGCAAAAAGAGAAGGGCGACGGCGACGAGGTGCTCGACCAGGAGATCGACGGTAACCGGTAATCGGCAACAGGAGGAGGCGGGCGCCGCCCTGTACGGCCCCCTAGGAAGGGGGCTGCGTTAAAACCACGCCGGCCCGACATCCGCCAGCAGCAGGCACATATTGCCGACAAAGAAAGCCAGCGCCGAGGCCTCGGCGCTCGCCAGCAGCTTGTGCGAGATGCGCAACACGCGGCTGTGCGTGCGCTTCTCCTGCCGCAGGAGGGACAGCCCCTCCAAAAGCAGGCCGCCGCTCCCAAAGACGTTCAGGGCCGCGCCGACGACGCGGACAATGTGCCAGGACAAGCTATGCGTCCTCGCGCGTGCCCGGCTGCGCGGCTGGCACGGGCACCGGCGTGAATCCGCGCAGGGGAACGGACGGCGCGGCATCAGGCTGTGCGGCCGACGCCTTCCGCGGCCGCCCTGCGCGTCGGCCGGTTGTCTTGGCCTTCGCCCCGGCCTTGGCTGCGGGCATCATGGCCTTGATGTCGTGGTCGAGCAGCACCGAGCAGGTATCGCCGTCCTCGTTGCGCAGCACGCACTCGTAGCGTTCCCGTATCGCGGT
>JAJYEK010000115.1:10234-10808 GCA_021785795.1 Pseudomonadota bacterium | reverse complement strand
AGCGCGATGCGCACGACTTGGGTCGGATCGACGATCCCCGCCTGCACGAGGTCGACGTATTCCTTGGTGGCGGCATCGAAGCCGAGATTCCCCTCGCTGGCAAGCATGCGGCTGACGACCACGCCTCCGTCGACCGCCGAGTTTTCCGCAATCTGGCGGGTCGGTGCCTCGAGCGCCCGCGCCAGGATCTGCAGCCCGGTCTTCTCGTCGCCATCGCATCCGGCCTGCGCGCGGACCACCGCGGCCGTGGCGCGCAGCAGGGCGAGGCCGCCACCCGGGACTATGCCTTCGGCAACTGCCGCCTTGGTGGCGCTGATCGCGTCCTCGAGCGCCTCCTTGCGGCTTTTCATCTCGGCTTCCGACGGCGCGCCGGCGCGGATCACAGCCACACCGCCGGCCAGCTTGGCCAGCCGCTCCTCGAGCTTCTCCCGGTCATAGTCGCCCGCCACCTTCTCCATCTGCCTGCGTATCTGCTGGATGCGTGCTTCGATCGCCTTGCGCTCGCCGGCACCGCCGATGATCGTTGTCGTGTCCCGGCTGACGACCACGCGCTTCGCGCGCCCGAGCTGATCCA
>JAJYEK010000115.1:0-10224 GCA_021785795.1 Pseudomonadota bacterium | reverse complement strand
TACCTGACCGCCGGTAAGCACAGCCATGTCGCCGAGCAACTCCTTGCGCCGTTCGCCGAAGCCCGGAGCCTTGACCGCGGCACTGCGCAACACGCCGCGAATCTGGTTTACGATGAGCGTCGCGAGCGCTTCGCCCTCGACCTCCTCGGCGACGAAAAGAATCGGCCGTCCGGTCTTGGCGATCTGTTCGAGCAGCGCAATGAGATCCTGGAGCGCGCCTATCCGCTTGTCGGCAATGAGGATATAGGCGTCCTCCAGGACAGCCTCCATCTTCTCGGCGTCGGTGACGAAGTACGGGGAGAGATATCCCCGGTCAAACTGCATTCCTTCGACCACCTCCAACTGTGTCTCGGTGGTCTTCGATTCCTCCACCGTGATCACGCCGTCGCCGCCCACCTTCTCCATCGCTTCGGCAACCAGTTCTCCGATAGCCGCATCGTTATGCGCGGAAATCGTGGCAACCTGGGCCTTTTCCTTTCGCGTTTCGACCGGACGCGACAGTCCGCGAAGCAATTCGACCGCCGCCCTCAAACCGCGCTCCAGGCCACGCTTGATATCGATTGCACTGGCACCGGCCACTACGTTGCGCACGCCGTCGGCGAATATGGCATGCGCCAGAATCGTTGCCGTGCTGGTGCCGTCTCCGACCGTCTCCGCGGTCTTCTCTGCTGCCTGACGGAGCACCTGCGCACCGAGATTCTCCTCCGCGTCTTCCAGGTCAAACTCCTTGGCAATGGTGACACCATCGTTGCAGACGATCGGCGCGCCCCATTTTCGCTGGATAAGAACCGACTTGGATTTCGGGCCGAGAGTGATGCGCACCGCATCGGCGAGAGATGCCGCACCGTGAAGGATCTTCTCGCGCGCGGCAGACCGAAACAGGATCCGTTTGTGTGCCATGGGCCGTGCTCCTTCGGTACGCACCGCACCGCATCCTTGCCTTCGGCTTGCAGCCGTACAGCCAGGGCCGCACCCTCCGGCTGGCGCGCTGTGCGCGCGGTGTCGGCAGGAACACATGCTATTCCGTGCCTGGTGGGGCGCCTTTGACCCACGTCAACAATTGCCGGCGGATCCGCATTGTCCTGCCAAGCCGGCGCACTGCGCCGGTCCGGACAGCCCGCAAGAACGCCTGCTCCGCATTACCTGCGCGGCGAGGGCGAACAGCCTTATGCCCGGACCGCAGACCCCTTCTGCGGCGGCTCTGCTATCATGTGCACAGCTCCTTGCCGGGACGTGATCCGATGAAGAACATTCAATTGATCGACCATGCGCTGCTCGACGAAGTGTCACGCATGGCCCGCGAATCGCCGCGGCGCCGCAAGAACTACAACTTTCATTCCGCGGACGATGATGCCAGTCATCGTCTGCTCAATGCCATGGAACCGGATTCCTATATCCAGCCGCACCGTCATATCGATCCCGCCAAGGACGAGACCATCATCGTGCTGCGTGGCCGGTTCGGCGTGGTTTTCTTCGATCCCTCCGGGGCCATCTCCGGCACGACTGTGCTCGATGCAAACGGTCCGGCCATGGGGTTGACTGTTCCGCACGGCGTCTTCCACACACTCGTGGCACTCGCGCCCGCGGGCGTGTTCTTCGAGTCCAAGGCCGGACCCTATCGCCCGCTCGCGGCCGATGAGCGGGCGCGGTGGTCACCCACGGAGCAGGATGCGGCAGCGCACGAGTATCTGAGGCATCTGGCCGAGCTATTCCAGTAATGATTCCAGAGACGCCGGGCCAGCCCCGATGTTTGACGTAGCCAGACAGATATTCAGTGACGAAAACCGCAACGTGCGCCGCAAGGTGGCCGGCATACATGTCTTTCTGGTTTTCGCGAACATCGCGCTCTGGGGTATCGCCTTTGCGACGTTTCGCGATTATCCCGTCGCGCTCGGTACATGCTTTCTCGCATACAGCTTCGGTCTGCGCCACGCCGTCGATGCGGACCATTTAGCTGCCATCGACAACGTGACTCGCAAGCTGATGCAGCACGGCAAGCGTCCTGTGAGCGTCGGCTTTTTCTTCTCGCCCGGCCATTCAACCATCGTCGTCGGCCTGTCCGCGGCGGTAGTTGTGGCGGCGGTAGCGATCAAGAACCGTTTCGGTGCGATGGCGAATCTGGGTAACATCGCGGGGACACTGATCTCGGCATTCTTCCTGTTCGCCATTGCGATCATGAACTTCGTAATGGTAACGCTTCGCCCAATCGGCAACTTCGGGTGCGGACAGACCTCCGCTCGGCAGAGATGGGCGCTGGACGGACGATTTATGCCGGGCACCGGAGCAGACGAAATCAGCCATGATGCAGATGGCAGAACAAAATCAAGCGGCGCTCGAGGTGTCTCTAGCGGTTGCATTTCGTGGAAGGTATTGGGTGCTAACCGCGCATTGAGCACGCGGTTAGCACGGATAAAGTGCCAATAGGAGAACTTTTAATCACCTGTCTCGCCTTGTTGTGTTATCGGCTGGCGATTCAGCCGTGGGATACGACGATCCAGCGGTTGCTTGCAACCCCGGGCAGGGTCTTCCAGATCTTACCGCTGTCGAGCTGCACTATCACAGCTTCCATACGGTTCTCAACCGTCACGAGGCCCCGCCTGCCACCCGGCAGTACAGCAAGGCCCGACAGTTTGTTTGCGCCTGGGCCCGCGGATACGGCAACCTGTCCCAGGTAGGCGTCCCTGCGGGAAGAGAAGCGCAGTATATGTCCCGAAAAACCGGCCGCGTAGACGTAGTTGGCATGTGGGCTGACGGCAAGTTGCATAAACCCAGCCCTCGCTGCCGGGATCTTTGCATAATTGAAGTTTGGATCCATCTCGCCTGTTTTGATATGGACGATTCGACCGGTCCTGGGGTTGAGGATGCTCATGACCCCTGTTTTGATGTCGGCTGAAAAGATCTGGCTGTGGGCCCAGGCCAGGTCACCGGAACGATGGACTGGAAAGCGTCGCACGATCCTGCCTGAAGGCAAGTGCACTTCGGTGAGCGCCTTATCCATGTTACCACCTACGAAAACATCGTGCCCGCGGGGGTCGAAGACGAGTGCGTTGCCACCTACCGGTAGCAGGAAGCGGCGCTTGTGCGAGGACAACGCATACTCTGCAAGTTGCTTCCCCGACAGTACGAGAAGCCAGTGATGATCAGGCGAAATCGCGGCAACTCGACCACCCGGAATGGTGGCGAAGTGACTTTCTGTCTGTCCGGTGCGTGCATTGATCATGTAGGTCGTTCCGGCCACTGTCGGAACCAACACTCTCCGGTTCAGGCTGTCGTACGCGATGTAGAAGCTATTGCCGGAAGGTGTTCCCGCGCTCCCAAAGTCTGCCACCCGTGGACGTCCGCCTATCGGCCAGAGCGCGATCTTGCCAGGCCCTTTACCCATCGGCGGCGCCGGGAAGGCACCGATCACGGACGCCGCTGCAGCCCCGGCAGTCGTCATAGTGAACGCCACGGCGGTAAGCGCGAGTTTTGCTGCTATCTTCATAACCTCTCCGATTGAATGATGAGTAGTACAAAAGACAATGCGACCATATCGAAGGTTCCGCGATAACCGTACATTTCATTAAGAAAGTGCGCTGGCCCCGCTCACGCCGAAGAGGCGAAAGTTGGGCACACGATCGGCAGGGTTGTCTGCACAAGAGGCGCATCGGTGTTGGGTTTGGCAAACGGGGGTGATGGTGATGTGACGGCGCCAGCGATCCCCGAAACCGTATTCGCACACGAACCCGCGAATGGAGTCACCGAGAACTGCGTCGAGTGTGTATTTTTTCCTGGAAGAGGCTGGGTCGTGGTACGGGGAAGCGCCGACGCGGGAGATCAAGCCAACGCAACGCTGTCATGCGTGTTGGAAATTTCCGGACGAGAAGAAAAAGCTCTCGGATCGGTTACACCAGTGCCCGCATTGCGGGGCCATCTGTGGTCACGATGAAAATACGGCCTTGGTGCTGTTGCGATGGCTGGAATCGGGATCTGCCGGTGAGTCCGGCTGCAGGCGGGAACCGTCCGAGGTGTGGAGCAATGGAAGTTTCACCGCGATGAAGCACGACACTCACGCCATAGCCATCCAGGCCTGGCGGGAACAGTTCATGTGTCGATCATGGTCGCCCTGATCGTGTGTGGACTCGAAACCCCGGGACTGATCCGAACCGAATTCAGTCTCTCTGGAAAGTTCTGGGGGCCGGTCGCCGCACTGAACAGCAATTTCGGCACCCCCGGCTACGTGATCATCGGCTTCTTCGCCATCAGCTGGATCGTCCCGGTCCTGATCTACAGGATCAGGCGCTATGACGACATCGAAGTAACACTGGCAAAACAGGTCGCCTGCCACCTGAAGCATACAATTGACGCCGGATGGCGATGAGCCAAATCACTGTCCGGCTTTGGGCGCGCCGCGCAACAGATCAGTGATCCGCCAGAACCAGCACCCACGTCAACGCCGCGAGCAGCACCGCGAGGGCGACGGCCGCGGATCCCATGTCCTTGGCGCGTCCAGCAAGCTCGTGCCATTTGCGGCCGACGCGATCTACCGCGGCCTCGACCGCGGAATTGAGCAGTTCGACGATCAGTACCTGGAACAGGCTTCCCAGCAGCAGCGCCCGCTCGACGCCATCGCGTCCCAGCCATAACCCGAGCGGGGCCAGCAGCGCGAACACGATAACCTCCTGCCGGAATGCCGCTTCCGTGCGGAATGCGGCCCGCAGCCCTGATAGGGAATAGCCGGCGGCACGCATGACGCGGCCGGGATCCGTGACGCGTTGCTGAGTCTTGCGGAAGCGCATTCCAATGCTCCAGTGGCGTTCTTGCGCTGCTGCGGTCACGCCACAGTCCTGCATGAACTGCGGAACGCAGCCGCCGGCGCGTGATCGACGACAAACGGTACCATCGCGATATGGCAGATTTGCGACAAACCCGGGCACGACGTTACAAAACTGACTCGCAGGATTCAATATACCGTCACATAACCCGGTGATACTGCGCTGGTGCCAACCCGAACCCGAACGAGGGCCCAGCCATGAATCCACTGCGTTTCAATGCCATCTGGATCTCGGACATGCACCTCGGCCTGCGGTCCTGCCGGGCCGAATTCCTGCTGGATTTTCTCCGGCACACCGAGTCGGACCATCTGTATCTGGTGGGCGATGCGATCGACTTCTGGAGCATGAAGCGAAGCGCCTACTGGCCACCGCTGCACAACCAAGTCATTCAGACGGTGCTGGACAAGGCTGCGCGCGGCACCTGCGTCACCTATGTCCCGGGCAATCACGATGAGCTCTTCCGGGATTATGCCGGCAACACATTCGGCGGCGTGCGCATCGCCGCCGAAGCGGTGCACCGCACCGCTGACGGCCGCCGCTTCCTTGTACTGCATGGCGATGAATTCGACGGCATCGTGAAGCACAGCCGCTGGCTGGCCGTGCTGGGAAGCCAGGCCTACGACGCGCTGCTCGAGATCAACCGCTGGTTCAACCTGGTGCGCCGCCGGCTCGGCTTCCCGTACTGGTCACTTTCCGCATATCTCAAGCACAAAGTGAAGAACGCGGTCAATTTCATCACCCATTTCGAAAACGCCGTGGTGCACGAGGCGCACAGGCGCAAATTCGACGGTGTGATCTGTGGACACATTCACCGGGCGATCATCGAGACACGCGACGGCATCCTCTATTGCAACGACGGAGACTGGGTGGAGAGCTGCACCGCACTGGTCGAGAGGGCGGACGGGAGCCTGGCGGTAATCCGCTGGGCGGACGAGAGTGTCTTTCTTTTATCCGAGGCATCCAATGAACATAGTCATCGCGACCGACGCCTGGTTTCCGCAAATTAATGGCGTCGTGACGACGCTCGATCACACCGAGCACGAACTCAACGCTGCCGGCCACGAGGTCACCCTGCTGACACCGCAGGGCTTTGCGACCCTGCCGTGCCCGACTTATCCCGAGATCCGGCTTGCACTCTTTCCCGGGCGCCGGGTGCGGACTGCGCTTGATCAGATCGCGCCCGATGCCGTGCATATCGCAACCGAAGGCCCTCTTGGGCTGGCTGTGCGCCGCTGGTGCATCCGTCGCGGATTGCCGTTCACATCATCGTTCCACACCCAGTTTCCGGAGTACCTGAATCTGCGGACGGGTCTGCCGCTGCGGGTCGGCTATGCGCTCAGCCGCTGGTTCCACGGACGCGCCGAGGCCACTCTGGTTCCCACGGAAAGCGTGCGCCAGCATCTGCAACAGCAGGGCTTCAGAAATCTGCGGCTGTGGTCGCGGGGCGTGAACACCCAGCTGTTCCGGCCGCGTCCCAAGGATTTCCTGGACAGGCCGCGCCCGATCTTCATGTACGTCGGACGCGTGGCTGTCGAAAAGAATATCGAGGCCTTCCTCCGCCTCAAGCTTCCCGGCACCCGTTATGTGGTCGGCGGCGGACCGGACCTGGAGATGCTGCGCCGGCGCTATCCGCTCGCGCTGTTCACGGGATTCAAGACCGGGGAAGACCTCGCACGTCATCTGGCGGCTGCCGATGTCTTCGTCTTTCCGAGCCGTACTGACACTTTCGGTCTGGTACTGATCGAGGCGCTCGCCTGCGGCGTGCCGGTGGCTGCTTATCCGGTGCAGGGGCCACGCGATATCATACAAAACGGTGTAACCGGCTTTCTCGACGAGGACCTTGCCCGGGCAGCACTGGCCGCCCGGACACTCGACCCGCAGCGCTGCCGCCAGGAAGCATTGCGCTATACCTGGAGTGCGTGCACACGTCAGTTCCTGGATGCCCTGGACAGCACAACCCGGCGCCCGTCGAAAGCCACCGCCACGGCCGAAGACATCCACCCGAACTGACGACAGGTCCGGCGCATCGCAATCCGGGCGCCTCCCCAGAAAGACCGCGCGGCCTCAAGAGTCCGCCCGGCAGTCCGCCGGTCGTGGAGCTCCTGTTCACCGATTCGCCGGAACGGCGGCTGGGGTCGATATCAGCTTGTCCAGTTCCTCGCCAAACTCCTTGATCTGGCTTCGCTGAGCATCGGGATCCGCCGTACCGCTCACTTGGAAGCTCCGCAGCTGGTTTTGTACGTTGGACAGCCGGCCTGCGTCCACATTGGCCTCGGACGCATTGACGGCCGCAAGATCGGACAAGGCCTCCTCGATATGGTCATTGGCCATTGCCGGGTCTTCCCGGCCAACGTCGCCCTCCGCCTGGTACAGGGCAACCCGCGCACCCAGGAGATCGGCGCGGCTCTTTATGGCGAGAAGCTTGGCCTGCTGCATGCGCGCCGCGTTCACAAGCTGCTGCTCCTTGTGCGTGGCCCGGCTCGCCGCATGACCATACCCGGCAGCGTAGAACACGATGCCGATGATGGCTGCCACGATGACCATGGTCGCAACTTGTCGCGTATCGTTCATGGAGGTCCCTATTTCCCGGTCATCGAGCTGCGCCGGGCGCATGTCTGCACGCCAGCATAAGCCCGATTCTCGCACATGTCTAAGACTGCGGACCGGCCGACCGCGGGCCGTGAACACAGGCCGCACGGCGTATCGACCCACCGCCCCCCTGCAAGCATGCCGGCAGGTACAGGGCCGACCGGATGCACGCCTCGGGCGGCCATCGGAAAGCGAATCCGCATCGGCGGCCCGCATGGCCAGGGCATCCGAATCCCGCCGGACCCTGCAGGACCGGGGCATTGCAGGCAGGGAGCAATCCGAACCTCAGGGTGCTTACTGAAACACGCATTGCGTGGAGCACACGCCGCGGGGAGCAGGCGGACCGGGAACTATGCCTCCCGGTCCGCCCGATAACGACGATGACGGCGCCTACTTCGGCAATCCGAGAGTCCCCGCCATCATGAAGAAGATCATCGGAATGGAAAGCATGGTGTTCGTGCGCGACGCAAGGAAGGCGATACGCCCGGCCTTGGCTTTGGTTGCATCGTCGGCCTGCACCAACCCCAGTATCTTCTTCTGGTTCGGCCAGATCAGCACCCAGACGTTGAACAGCATGATCGTACCCAGCCAGGCGCCGATTCCTATGGGCATGGCACCGCCGCGCAGCAGGAATGCGTCGGTGAAGCCGATGCCGGAGCGAAAGAGATAATAGGCACCGGACAGCCAGGTCACGACCGCTGCCCAGCGGAAATACAGCAACGCCAGCGGGGCCACATGCTTGGTGATGCCGGCGGCGGTGCTGTCCGCTCTGGCCTTGGGCAGGGCCGCGGCCTGCACGAAATTGAAATAGTACAGCAGCCCGATCCACATGATGCCGGCCAGGACGTGCAGCCAGCGATCGGAAAATAGTTCAAAGCTCATTTTTTTGCTCTCCTTGAGAGAATTTCTAGTTGTTTTGGGCGTGTCGCCAAGCGGCGCTGTGCTCAGGCCGTGACGAGAAAATGACGTGCGATGTAGTAGAGGACCAGCGACAGCACCACGCCGGAAATTATGGTGCCCCAGAGGGAATCTAGTGGGTTCTTCATGGTTATTCCTCGTTATGAACAATCAATAAATAATAGTTGAGTGGATTTGTCGGTGGTTTAGGTTAAGACAGGTTCTTGACGATTTCAATACTGGCTGGGGTCGGAAACGTCCGGGGAGTCTTCCGGAACATCCGCCGCACCCGGTGTCTCGTGCAGTCCGGTGGGCAGACCGTCGATGCTGACGCGGTTCTTGTCCGCCTGATATGCGGCAAGTCCGTCCGCTCCTTTCTTCTCCGCCCAGCGCAGATAGGTGTCGCGCTCTCCTTCGTAGCGGTAGCGCGGAACGGCGTAGCCGCAGGACGTCTGCACGGATTCAATCGCCAGCGACATGATCTGGCGCACGCCGGGGAGCATGGTGAAACAGCGGGACAGTTCGGACCAGCCCGCGTCTCGAGGATGCAGCGCGCGGCCATGCCCGTAAAGCCGCAATATCAGCGGATCCGGATCGAAACTGCAGAACATGATCGTCAGCCTGCCGTCATCCAGCAGATGGGCCGCGGTTTCGTTGCCGCTGCCGGTGATGTCGAGGTACGCCACGCGCGCATCATCGATGATACGGAAGGTATCGGCGCCTTTCGGAGAGAGATTGACGCGCCCGGAGTGTGGCGCGGTGGCAACGAAAAAGACGTGCTGGCGCTGGATGAATTCCCGCAAGCTGGTGTTCAGGCACTCGTAGAATTTTGCCATGCGATCACCTTGCGAAATGACTGCCGCGGTATCTTAGCGTAATACTTCGCATTCCGTCACGGAGAACCGGGTCCATGTCCTGCGGGTGAAAAACCGCGCAATTCACGCCCGGCGCGTGGCGGTCAGCCGCGTGCCGGCTGCACAGACAGATCCCGCGAGATGGCCTGCTGTATCAAAAACCCGACTTGGAAAGGATGAACTGCGATCCGGCCACGACCGGAAAAAAGTCGTTTCCATATTTGGCGAATCGGAAAACTTGAGTTATTGTTATTGGCATAGACTGAGTGGTCCCAGCGATGAGCGGGGCGCCCTGCTTGCAGGGCGCCTTTATGTTTTTTGGTGATTGCAAAACGAATGGCCAGATCGTATCAGATGCCGGTGTTCAGCCCGCTGCCCGTTGCCTTCGAACGCGGCCAGGGTGCCTCGCTGTGGGATACGAACGGCCGGAAATACCTGGATGCGCTCGCCGGAATCGCCGTTTGCGGACTCGGCCACGCGCATCCGAGGATCGCACGTGCGCTGTGCGATCAGGCCACAAAGCTGCTGCACAGCTCGAACTGGTACGAAGTGCCGCTCCAGGCGAAGCTGGCCGAAGAATTATGCCGCGTAGCGGGCATGGACAATGTGTTCTTCTGCAATTCCGGAGCGGAAGCGAATGAAGCTGCGATCAAGCTCGCCCGCCTTTACGGGCATCAGCGCAAGATCCTGACCCCCGGAATCATCGTCACGGAAGGCAGCTTCCACGGCCGCACGCTCGCCACCCTGAGCGCCACGGGCAACCGCAAGATCCAGGCGGGATTTGAACCCTTGGTGCAGGGTTTCTACCGCGTTCCCTACAATGACGCCGCGTCCGTCGCCCAGGTCGGGGAACGCACCCAGGACATCGTTGCCGTGCTGGTGGAGCCGATTACCGGGGAAGGCGGCATCGTCGTACCGGATGACGGTTATCTGAAGGCGCTGCGCCGGATCTGTGACGAGCGCGGCTGGCTGCTAATGTTCGACGAAATACAGACCGGAATGTGCCGCACCGGCAAATGGTTTGCCTGCCAGCACGAAGACGTCGTGCCGGACGTGATGACCCTGGCCAA
>JAJYEK010000114.1 GCA_021785795.1 Pseudomonadota bacterium | reverse complement strand
CTGCACGATCAGGATCCCCTGCTTGGTAATGAGGCCGATCAGGGTGACCAGCCCGACCTCCGTGTAGATGTTGAGGGTACCGGCACCGAGATACAGGAACACCAGCGCACCGGAGATCGCCATCGGCACTGTCACCATGACGATCAGCGGATCGCGGAAACTCTCGAACTGCGCAGCCAGCAGCAGGTATACGAGCACGATGGCGAGCGCAAAAGTGACGACGATGGTATGTCCTTCCTGGACGTACTGACGCGACTGACTCGCATAGTGAATGCCGAACCCGGCAGGCATGACTTTCGCGGCTTCCTGCGCGAGATAGGAAAGCGCCTTGCCCATAGTCACACCGGGCGCCATCACACCCTCGACCGTCGCGGAGTTGAGCTGCTGAAACTGGGGCAGAAATTCGGGCTCCACCTGTGTGTGCAGTGTAACCAGCGTGGAAAGCGGAATCAGGCTGCCCGACTGCGAGCGGATATAGTAACCCCGCACACTGGCCGGATCGGCGCGAAACCGGTCAGGCACCTGCGGAATCACCTTGTAGCTGCGCCCACCGATGTCGAAACGATTGATGAAGTTGCCCCCCAGCAGCGGTTCCAGGTTCTGGCCGATGTCCGCCATCGTGATGCCGAGGCTTCCAGCCAGATTCCTGTGCACGTGGACCACGATTTCCGGGTTGTCGTAACGAAGATCCTTGGTCAGAAAGGCAAACAGCCCGCTCTGCATCGACTTGCCGATGAGCTCGTTGGCCACGGCATCAATGGATTTGAAATCACTTGGGGAGGTGATGACGAACTGGATGGGCAGACCGCCCGCGGAGCCCGGGAGTGACGGCTTTGCGAATGCCACTGCCTGCACACCGGTAAGCTGACTGAGCTTTTGCTGCACAAGCGGCATGAGCGCCATCTGGCTGACGTTGCGCTGGCTCCAGGGCACGAGCTTCATGCCTCCGACCAGCGCATTGGCAGCCCCGCCGCCGAAGGACAGCCCGTTGATCTGGAAAATGTTTCCGGTCTGTTTGAACGTCCTGAAGATCTTGGCTATTTTTTGCGAATAGCCGTTTAGATAGTTCAGCGTAGCGGTTGCCGGCCCCGTGGCTGAAACCAGAATGAGGCCCTGGTAGTCGGTCGGTGCGAGCTCACCCGGAGTGCCGAGAAACATCACCGGAATCGCGACAAATACGGCGGCCGCAACCAGAATTGCGACTGCCCGGTTCCGCAGGACCGCTCTCAAGGATCGGTCGTAGGTCTGGCGTATGCGCTCGAACGCCTTGTCGAGGGCATGCACCAGACCATGTTCCCCGGCCGGCCGCAGCACCTTCGAGGAAAGCATGGGCGACAGCGTCAGTGCAACCACTGCCGACACCAGCACCGTGAAAACGAGCGTAAACGCGAACTCCGAGAACAGGCTGCCCGTCAACCCGCCGGTCAGCCCGATGGGTGTGAACACCGCGGCAAGGGTGGTTGTCATGACGATGATCGGCGAGGCCAGCTCGCGGGCACCCTGGATTGCCGCATCGAACGGCTTCGCGCCCTCTTCCATGTGACGATGAATATTCTCAACCACGATGATCGCGTCGTCGACCACAAGACCGATGGCGAGCACTACTGCAAGTAGCGTTAGCAGGTTGATGGTATAGCCGGCGGCGATCATGAAAATGCCGCCGCCGATGATCGACAACGGAATCGCCACCGCCGGAATCAGCAGCGACCGCAGAGAACCGAGGAACGCGAAAATCACAATCACGACGATGGCAAGCGTGATGCCGATGGTCATCATGACCTCATGGATCGAGGTCCGGATGAAGTCGCTCCCATCGTAGGGGACGGCTGCTTCGATGCCGGGAGGCAGCGTCTGTTTGAGTTCCCTGAACACCCGGTGGACCCCGGTGGCCACCGACAGGCTGTTCGCATCGGGGGTCGCGAACACCCCGATGAACACGGCAGGCGTGCCGTTGAAATAGACTGCCTGATTGTAGTTCTGTGCTCCGAGCTCGACCCTGGCCACATCACCCAGGCGCACCAGCGTATTGCCGGAGTTCCTCACAATCAGGCTCCGGAACTGGCTGGCGCTGTGCAGGGTCGTCTGGGCCCGAATGGTACGGGCAATGTCCGGCGACTTGGTGCGACCGACGGCGCTGATGAAATTATTGGCCGCCAGGGCCCGAACAACATCCGCCGGCGTGACACCAAGCGCCGCCATGCTGTTCGGGTTAAGCCAAGCACGCAGCGCGAAGCTGTTGCCGCTCGGCCCAGTCCCGGCCGGAACGATTTGCGCCTGACCCACGCCGGGAACACCCTGGATCCTCGGCTGCACGACCCGCAGAATGTAATCGTTGACCTGCTGCTGCGACAGCGACTTGCTGTAGAAGGCCAGGTACATCAACGCGGTCTGGTTTCCCACCGTCTCGTTGATCACCGGCGCCTGGGTTCCACCGGGCAGCTGGTTCTGGACCTGCTGCACTTTTGACATGATCTGCGCCAACGCAGCATTCGGATCGTAGTTGAGCTGCATGTAGACGGTGATCGTCGAGATCCCGGGTGAGCTCGCCGCGGTCATGTAGTCGATGCCCGGGGCGGACGCGATTGCCTGTTCCAGGCGCGCAGTCACGAATCCCTGAATCGTGCTCGGGCTGGCGCCGGGATAGGCGGTAGTAACCGTTACCAGCGTACTGGTGACCTTCGGATACTGACGTACCGTCATCGCCAGCCATGCGCGCATCCCGAGCAGCAGAATCACGAGGCTCAACGCGCTCGCCAGAACTGGCCGCCGTACGAAGATGTCGGTGAATTTCATTGGCGGTGCGCCTCAATGCGCACTGCCGCTGTGAACAGCGACCGGCATGCCGCTGCGCAGTTTGACCTGCCCCGCAGTCACCACCAGCTCGCCCGGCTTCAGGCCCGAAAGGATTTCGGTCATGGTGCCGCGCGTATCACCCGGGTGAACCGGCGTGGCAATCGCCACACGCATGATCTGGCCGCCGGACTTGTGCGTCTGCACGACGTACACATAATCGCCGAATGAGCTGTAGCTGATTGCCACCGTGGGCACTGCCACCACTGGGTTCGCGGTGCCCACCATGACACGCGCTTCACCGAACATGCCGGGGCGCAGCAAGGATTGCGGATTCGGTATCGTGGCCTCAACGGTGACGTTGCGGGTGCTCGGGTCAACCTCCGAATCCATTGCGCTGACGCGTCCGGAAAAGTGCCGGCCGGGAAAGGCATTGATCGTGATCGAAACCTGCGCCCCCGGGCGCACCAGATCGATCTGGCTCTGCGGCACGGTGAACTGGGCACGCAGCGGATTCCACGCATTCAATGCTGTGATTTCCGTGCCGGGGGTCAGGTATTGTCCGACGCTTACCTGGCGTATCCCGATTCGCCCCGGGAACGGGGCCGACACTGAGAGCTTCGCGAGGGTAGCAAGGTCATTCGCCACCGCCGCCTTGGCCATCTCATAGGCAGCGCGGGCCGCGTCCAGGCTGGCTTGGCTGGTGGCACGCAGTCGGTAAAGCTTGTTTGCACGCTGGTAGTTGAGCCGATCAAGCGCTTCTGTGGCACGGTCGCTGGCAAGCTGTGCCCGCTGATTCGAGTCGTCAATCTGCACCAGCCGCTGGCCCTTTCTCACCGGCTGGCCGGAATGGAAATAAATGCCCATGACCTGCCCCGGAAGCTGTGCGGTGAGGTGGACACCCTCGACCGCGGTCAGGCTCGCGACTGCATCGATGCGTGGCTGCCAGGGCATCGTAACGACCGGCGTCGCCGAAACGCTCACGACAAAAGGGCCGCGGTGAGCCATCGCCGCAGCCGCCCGATGCGCCTTCCAGGACTTGAATCCGAAGATCACGCCGAACACCACGACGATGGCGACCACGGTCCACAGGAGCGAGCGTAAACCGGATTTGCTCATCGACTAGTTCTCCGAAGCTTTGAAACATCACTTGTGTCCGCCGCCGGCCCGGCTGCGTTGCCGGCCTTGGCTTGCGATGAGCCGCCGCCGAGGGCCACAAACAGCGCGGCGGTATCGGAATAGCGCTGCGCGAGTGCTTGCACAAACCCTATGCGGGCACGGCTATACCCTGCCTCAGCGGAAAGCAACGCAAGATAATCGACTGCGCCAACGCGATACTGGTCCTGCGTCAACCGGAGCGTCGTGGTCGCGGACTTGAGTTCCTCATCGAGCGCATTGAGCGTCGCAGCATCGTGCCCGAGTGCGCGCAGGGTATCGGCCACCTGCTGGAATGCGCCGAGGACGGTCACTTTGTATTGGGCGAAGGACGCGCTGTAGGCTGCCTGCGCCGCATGTTTCTGCGCCTCCAGCGTTCCACCCTCGAAGATCGGCGCGGTAAGGTCCCCGGCCAGAGACCAGATGCGGTTGGCAGAATCAAACAGCGTACTGGACTTCAGGCTCTGGCCGCCCCAGCTGGCCGTGATGTCCAGCAACGGATACATCCGCGCGACCGACTCGCCGACGACGGCATTTGCTGCGCGCAGCTGCGCTTCGGCGGCCCGGATATCGGGACGGTTTGCAACCAGCGCAGACGGCAGGCTGACCGGCAGCTTTCCCGGCAGATGCAGCTGCGTGAGCGACAGCACTTTGCGCTTCCACTGTGCCGGGTACCGGCCGCTAAGGGCAGCCAACGCATCCTGATCGCGATCGAGCGCCTCCATCAGAGGGGGAAGGGTCGCCTCGTCAGACGCCAGCTGGCTTTTCTGCGCCACCACCTCCAGATAGGAGGCGGCACCTATCTGATATCGCTGCTGCGTGAGCGCCAGCAACCGCTTCTCGTTGTCGATGATTTCGCGCGTTGCCGCGATCTGCGCCTGAAAGGAAGCGGCGCTCAAAGCGGTAGCCACCACGTTACCCTCAACCGTCAGGCGTGCAGCATCAAGCGCGTCCGCGGCGATGTCCTCCTGAGCCTTGGCCTGGCGATATACAAAGCGGTTGATTCCGAACACATCCGGGTAATAGCTTACATTCACACTCCCCGTAAACAGGGAAAACGTGCTGCCCGAAGAACGGCCGCCGAACTGGGCGCCGGAGTCGCGCATGCGCTCAGCCGACAGCCCAGCGTTCACCTGCGGATAGAAGATGCCCATCGCCGCGCGCAGGTTCGCATGTGCTTCGCGCAACGAAGCCTGCGCCGCCTGGAGCGAAGGGTTGCGTGCCAGCGCCTGGGTCACCAGCCGGTTCAGCCGGGTCGATTGGAACATGCGCCACCAGTCGCCGGTGGCTGTCTGGCCGTATTCGAAAGTCTGAGCCCCCTGCGCGGGAGGAGTCTCCGCCGTCACGTAGCGCGTAATGGTGGGCGGTGGCGGCTTGTGGTAAACGGGCCCTACTGCGCATCCGGCGAGCGACGCGAGAATGGCTGCAGACCCGAGGCCACGGCAACAGGTACGCATCCGACCGGATACGGCAAGAGTCTTATCCAAAAGGCTTCTCACGAGCATTGCCTTATTCTAAACGGTATATCGGCTGGTCCGGACTGCCTGGATTCAACAATGTAGTAGGCGAATAATTAGCATTCTACTTAAATGCGCCGATACGACTCAAGTGGCTGCTGCAACATCCGGTAAAATTGGACACACGAATTGCGCCGGCCGTGCGCCGCCGCCGCGCGTGGCTTTCCCGCACCCCGGGGCCAATGCCGGGCAAACGGACCGCCGGGATTCCGGCATGCGCTCCGGAAAGCGCGCCGGATCACGGTTACACCGATGCTCACCCTGTCACACGATGCAGCAGACCTGCAATATAGAATCGGTAATGGTCGATCAGAAGGAGTGCGAAGAGCAGCGACAGATACTGAATCGAGTAAACAAAGGTTCGGCGCGCCAGAATGTCGCTGTAGCGGCGGTATAGCCCCCAGGCAAGCCGGAGGAACTCCGCATTGAGAACCAGCGCGCCCAGCAGATAGAACCAGCCGCTCATGCCGACGGCAAACGGCAACAGCGTGATTGCCGACAACAGTATCGTATACAACAGGATATGTAGTCGCGTGAACTCGCTGCCGTGGGTAACAGGCAGCATGGGAATGCGCACGCGCGCATATTCCGGCTGCCGGTAGAGCGCCAGTGCCCAGAAGTGCGGCGGCGTCCAGACGAAGATGATCAGGAACAGGAGGAGCGCATCGGCTGTCACATGGCCGGTGACAGCAGCCCAACCCAAAACGGGCGGTGCAGCTCCGGCAGCCCCCCCGATTACGATGTTCTGCGGAGTCGCGTACTTGAGGTACACAGTGTAGATGACGCCATAACCGATAAGCGCGGAGCAAGTCAGCACGGCGGTGAGCAGGTTGACTCCCACTGCCAGAATCACCATCGAAACCGCCGCCAGAGCGAGCGCGAAGACGAGAGCCTGGAACGGGGTGAGCTGTCCGGTGGGCAGAGGGCGCGCGCGCGTCCGCTCCATGACAGAGTCGGCAGCCTGATCGAGCAGATGGTTGATGCTGGCTGCGGAGCTGGCCGCAAGAGCGATCCCGATGGTACCGAAAGCGAGCGTGTTCCAGGGCACCAGGCCCGGGGCAGCCAGAAACATGCCAACCATCGCGGTAAAAACGATGAGCATCACGACGCGCGGCTTGCACAATTGGAAAAACTCGCGCGCCAGGCCCAGGAATCGCTGGCGGCCCGGCGGCAAGGCCGACGTCTCAGTCTGCGTAGTCATCACGGCTTCACACCTCAATATAGGGTGCGGTTATTCGGGCACAACGCCCTGTCCCCGCAACATGATATGCATACCCCTGTCCCATAATGGGAAACGGCTCCTGCGGCGGCATTGGGAACCTCAGCACGGATCCGCCCGGCAGCACGCGTACGTCCCCACGGCAAGATCCACGGCGCCAGCCGGCCCGGCCTCCGGCATCCTTCCCTGAGGTCTGCGCAAACCCTGGCCGGGGCGCTTTGCATCCCGCCCCGTCCGGCCGAGGCGCAGTACGCATCTTTAAAAAATACAGCGTCGGTCCCCGGGTACTTGCGACACCGGTCGCAGGTTTCCCACGATCAGCCCGCACGAGGCTCGCGTGGCCGAAGGACATGATTGAGCGTAATCAGGCTCAACATCAGCAATACACCAAGCGCACCATGTGCGACGGCAACCAGCAACGGCATGCGCAGCACGATGTCCATCACGCCAGCAACGGTTTCACCCAGAAGCAGCACCAGCACCAGCATTCCATAGCGGCACAGATTGCTGTCGAAACCCACCCGCATCGTACGCAGCGCGAGCCAGCCTACATACAAAAGCGTGATAAGCGCCGCTACGCGATGGATCACGTCGATCGCGGTGATTCCGGAAAGGTCCAGCATGCCGCCCTGGTGATTGAGGCCGACATTGCGCCACAGCGAGAAACCGTCGACGAAATTCATCGCCGGCCACCAGCCTCCCTGGCATGTCGGAAAATCAGGGCACGCCAGCCCGGCGTCATTGGCGGCGGTCCATCCGCCAAGGAGAATGAGCCCCACGACGAGCAGCAACGCCACCAACGCGCGTACACGCAGGTGCCGGATACGGGGGTGCGGAGGCACGGTCCTCCAGAAATGCTGCTCCCGCAGCATCACCCACCATAGCAGCCCCAGGATCGTCAAGGCGAAAACCAGGTCCGCGATGACAACCAGAGGCCTGGGATCCTGTCCGGTGACGGCTATCCCCAGCCCCGACTGCAGAAAAGCCAGTATCGCCGCCGCCACCGGGATCAAAAACTGCTGTGTACGATAGCGCTTTCTCAGCTGCCGGCCGAGATATCCGAGCCGGATGATGAACAACCCGAAAATCCCCGGCAGATACCGGTACAGCGCGTCTCGCCAGACCCGTTGCTGCACCGCATCCGGAGGCGCAGGCTGATCGCGCCGGACCTCATAGATCTCCCTGGCGGTGAGCGGCGCAAACGGCTTGCCGTAACAGCCGGACCAGGCCGAGCAGCCAGGGTTGGCGTCGGACAGGCGCGTGTAGACACCAAAAAGCAGCAGTGCATAGGCAAATGCCGCGCAACCCAGCGCGTACCTGAAGAACTTCACTGACGGCGAGGAACTCCGGTTGAGCATGAACTAGCCCACCTGCGACACCTGCAGCAGGCGCACGAGGTCTTTGCGTATCCCCTCCGGATCGGCGTCCGACGGATAGCTCATCATCAGGTTTCCGAGGGGATCCACGAGGTAGATCCGATCGCGACTTACCGGTGAGCCGCCCTTGGACATGAATTGTCCCGCCAAGGATGCGATCGCCGCGGCCGGTCCGGTAACAACATGCATACCCGGATAGTCCTTGAGGATGATCCGCAACCGGTCAGTAGCCTGTCCGTCAGTAACCACGAACAGCCGTTGCAGCCGCTCCGCGTTTTCACCCTGGGCAATGCGCACCTGGCGCATCATGTACAGATCCCGCCTACAGGCACTGCCGCACGACGAAGGACCGAAATAGACCATCAGCCACTTTCCACGCAGCGCGCTAAATCGAAATGTCGAACCGGCGAGCGTCCGCAGATCGACATCCGTGATGGGTCTGGCCGGCCGGATCAGCTGCCCGTGATTGACCAGCTTATGCGGTTGCCAGCCTCCGAAATAAAGCAAAGTGGCAACAATCTGCGGCAGGAAAAAAACCGCGATGATCAGCAACAGCTTGAGTCTGCCGCGACCACCAGGTGCCGGCTGCACCATGCGTTCAGCGGGTTTCATGGCCGCTCTCCTTGGGATCCGGGGTAACACGCTTGACGTTGACCCAGACATAGATCACCAGCAGCGCAGCCGCCAGCAGGAACCATTGACCGGCATAGGACTGGTGCATCGCGATCCCGGTATCGGGCTCCTGCCACTTGCGCACGAACCCCCCTGCCGGGCTTTTCGGGTCGAGCAGAATGACGGCCGGCTGCAACGGGAACGGGACCGCCCGCCGGAACCGGCGCATATCCATGTTTTCCCATACGGTCTGCCATGGTCCGGATACCGGGCCGGGGCGCGCCAATGTGAAATAGTGCGCAGGCGGGATCGAGCCAACGCCCACAATCACCTGCTCGCCCTTGGGTACAGGGACCTGCGGTGGGTGTGCACGATCCGCGCCCAGCGGTATCCAGCCGCGGTTGACCAGTATCCGAGTGCTACCCCCTGCGATATGCAGCGGCGTGATGACGTCATAGCCCGCGAATCCGTTATGGACCTGGTTGTCGAGAAGGATCTGATAGCGAGGATCGTAATAACCCCTGATGATTACATGGTAATAGCGCAGCTGGTCCGCCGGCAGCAGTTGCTGGCCGACTTCCACGGGCCGGCCGCGGGAGTGTGCATCGATCAGCGCCTGGATCCGGCTCGCCTCCCTGGCGCGATCGAGTTGCCAGATGCCTAGCGCGATCAGCGCCGGGAAAAGCAACAGGGTTGCCAGCGTAGGCACCAGGCCCGGACGGAAGCAGATTCTGGAAGTCGGCATCGGGAAGATAACGAATTATTGCGCAAACTGGTAATCGGGTTACACTCAGTATACTTCATTCCCTTAAAATCTATCCTGGGTGAATCCCATGTCGACTCCCCTCATCTTCCGCATCGCCATCGTCGTGATACTGCTGCTGGTCGTCGCAAGCCTGTTTTCGGCGCTGGCCTCCCTGTACAAAGACAAGGGCCAGGGAACCCGTACCGTACGGTTTCTGACCGTGCGTATTGCACTGTCCCTGACGCTGTTCTTTCTGATGATCATCGGATTCTATTTTGGATTGATCACGCCGCACGGCATCCAGCCGTGACGCATACCGCACTCGCGGTCCCGGACTGCGAATGCGGCATCGGGCGGTCCCCAGCGGTGATGGACTGTCCGCCTACAGCCAGTAGACGAAGATAAACAAGCCAAGCCAGACGACGTCCACGAAGTGCCAGTACCAGGACACCGCCTCGAACGCGAAGTGGTGATCGGGCCGGAAATGTCCTTTGATGCTGCGGATCAGCATCACAATCAGCATGATGGTGCCGATGGTCACGTGAAGACCGTGAAATCCGGTCAGCATGAAGAAGGTTGCCCCGTAGACACCCGCTTTCAGCGTCAAGCCGAAGTGCGTATATGCCATGTAGTACTCGTGGGCCTGCATCGCAATGAAGCTGATGCCCAGCAATATCGTGAGAACCAGGCCTACAATGAGCTGGGCACGATTGTTCTTGAGCAGTCCCCAGTGGGCCCACGTCACTGTGGCGCCCGACGTCAGCAGGATGAGCGTATTGATCGCCGGAATTCCCCAGGGAGTCATCGGTGTGAACGCAACCCCTTTGGGACCGCTGGTCGGCCACATTGCCTGGAACCCGGGCCACAGGATGTGGTCTGCAGCGATCCAGGGCACCGAGAAGTGGCGTTCAAAAAAGAGTGCACCGAAGAACGCGGCAAAAAACATGACTTCCGAGAAGATGAACCACGCCATTCCCATGCGAAACGACATGTCCACCTGCGCGTTGTACACCTCGCCTTCGCTCTCTCCGATCACCTGGCCGAACCAGCGCGTCATCATGTACCCGATGATCACTGCGCCCACGAGCAGGACCCAGGGCCCGGCGCCGAGGTCGTTGATGGTGAGTACCGTGCCGAGTGCCAGCGTAAATAGCCCGGAGGAGGCAAGCAGCGGCCAGGGACTCGGATTGGGCAGGTAGTAGTGGTCGGATGTTGCGGACATGTTCAATCCCCTTGTTTCATGTTGGTTTTTTACGAGCTCCCGCATCCTCAGGCAGCCATCGGCGCGGCGCTCGGATCCGGATCGCGCAATGCCTGCCATCCATTCGGCGCTCTGCCGTCGCGATGCGCGTACACCCAGAAATTACGCTTGTTCATCAGGGTTCGGCTGGAGCGCGGATTGCCGGATCCAGCATCGCTCACCTGAAGAAGCCTCGTACAAGCGTGTACACGAAAATCCCCAGAGCGATCGCCCCTGCAATGGTCGCAGCGCGCCGGTTCGACCGGCGCAGCGCGTCGGCTCTCTGCGCTTGGTCGTCCTGCGTGTGCCTCATCTCGGTCATTGCGCGCTCCGGACCACCTGAACCCTACTTGACGGTCGGCGCCGTCGCAAAGCTGTGGTAGGGAGGGGGCGAGGTAAGCGTCCATTCCAGCCCTTCCGCGC
>JAJYEK010000113.1 GCA_021785795.1 Pseudomonadota bacterium | reverse complement strand
GGTTCGAAGATGCGCAACCGCAAGGTTTCGATGCGGTGGTCGCGCACGGTGAGATCCAGCGCCCCCTCCCCCTCGACCCGCGCCAGCACCGGGACGCACAGACGGATCTCACGCCCGGTCATGGTCGTCTCCGGCCTGCAGGGCGCCGGCCTCCTGAAAAACGGGGGCTGCGCTGTTGATCGACAAAAAACGCCGCCTGATGGCCGCCTGTGACAGTCCAAGCTCCGCCAGCCGCTCGCCAAGGGCTTGTGTGTTCGCATTCTCCGCCGGCCCGTAACAGGCGTAACAATCCCTCTGAAGATGCGGACAGAGCGCGCCGCACCCGGTGCGCGTAACAGGTCCCATGCAAGGGGCGCCGCCGGCGACCAGAACACACACGTCCTGCGACCGTTTGCACTGAAGACAGACCTTGTCTGCGCAGACAAGGGGTGCGACCCCGAAAAGCCAGCTGCGCACCGCGCCCAGAACCTGCTCAGAAGTGACCGGGCAACCCCACAATTCCCCGTCTACCGGCACATAAGATGACACCGCAGCCGAATTCGGCAGGGCGCTGACGTGCGCCGGCTCCCCGTAGATCGCGGCGATCCACTCGCCGCCCCGGGCGCGGTTGCGCAGGGCCTGCAGACCGCCGGCGGTGGCGCAGGCGCCGATCGCCACGAGATGGCGGCTCTGTGCGCGCACACGCCCGATACGCTCCGCATCCTCCGGTGTGCTGATGCTGCCTTCGACAAAGGCGATGTCGACCGGCGCGTCGGGCGCCACGGGACCGGCTTGCACAAAATGCACGATGTCGACGAGGCGCGCCAATTGCACAAACTCCGCCCCGCCATTCAGAAAGGCGAGCTGACACCCATCACAGGAACTGAACTTGTGCACGGCAAGTCGCGGCTTGGTATCCATGGCCGTCAAAATCCTCTTTCACCCAGCAAAGCCTTCACCTGCGGATAGCAAAACACCGGACCATCGCGACAGACATAATACGGCCCGATCTGACAATGCCCGCACAGCCCTATGGCGCAGTGCATGTTGCGCTCCATGCTAAGCCATATGTCGTTTTCGTCGATGCCGCGGCGCAGCAGCTCCGCCACCGCCGCGCGCATCATCATTTCGGGTCCGCAGATCATGACCACGGATCCCCGTGTAATGGGCGCGCGATCAAACAGCACCGTGACCGGTCCTACCTGTCCGGGCCATCCGGGTGCGCCCACATCCGCCGCCAGCCCCACGTGGACATCCGGCAGTTCGCTCCAGCGTGCGTACTGCTGCCGCCAGATGAGATCGTCGGCGTGCTTGACACCCTGCAGAATGGTCAGGCGACCGAAGCGCTCGCGCCGCCGCAGGAGGTAGCGGATGACAGACACCGCCGGGGCGCAACCCAATCCCCCGGTGACAAGCACGACAGGCCGCCCTTCGGCGGCCGCCAGGGGCCATCCCCGGCCATACGGGCCGCGCAACCCGACGCGCTCCCCGGGCGCAAGACGCGATAGTCCAAGGGAAACGCGACCGACACCGCGGATGGTGTGGTCAAGAAGATGTTCGTCCTGCGGATCGGAGACGATGGAAATCGGCGACTGCCCAACGCCGTACAGCGCCACCATATTGAACTGCCCGGGATGAAAATGGTAACGCGCCTTCTGTTCCGGGTCCGTGAAAGCAAGCCGCAGCGTAAAAATCGTCGGCGATTCCTGAATGCGCTCATGGATCACCGCCTCATGCAAAAGGTGAGGTTCACGCATCCCCTTCTCCGCAGATACCGAAAGCCTCTTGCGTGATGTCGATGCCGACGGGGCACCATGTGATGCAGCGCCCGCACCCGACACAGCCCGACCGGCCATACTGGTCGTGCCAGCTACCCAGCTTATGCGTCAGCCACTGGCGATAGCGCTGACGCGTGTCGGCACGGATGACGATCCCGTGTATGGCGCTGTGCCCCTGCGTGAAACACGAATCCCATTGGCGCGTGTGCGCGCAGCTTAGCCCGTCAAGCGCGGGCTCTTCGCTTTGGGCGTAGCAAAAACAGCTCGGGCAGACGGCCGTGCAGTTGCCGCAGGACAGACAGCGCGCGCCGACCTCGTCCCATCGGGGATGGTGGAGATTGGCAAAAAGGGGGGCGCGCAGGTCACGCGAAGGCAGGCGGCGCTCCTGCGCCGCTGCCGCTGCCGTCAAGCCCGCCTCGAGCGCGTCCCGCTCCCTGGGGCCGGCTGGCTGCAGGGGCAGCCGCGACGCGAAACCTTCGCCCGCCGCGCTGCCTGTGGTGACGAGAAAGCCCCCTTCGATCTCACCTAAGGCCAGATCGAAACCGTGTTCGGCGCGCGGACCGTCGCCTGTTGACACACAAAAACAAGTGGCCGCCGAACGCAGGCAGTGTACGGCGATCAGGAAAAGATCGGCGCGGCGGGCGGCATAGTACGGGTCCGCGACAAGCCCTTCGAGAAAGTGCTGATCCTGCAGCCGCAATGCCGCCAGATCACAGGCACGCACACCGAGGACCGCAGTCGGCGTCGCATGGGGTGTGGCGCACGCAAAACGCAGCGCGCCCTCCTCTGTGCGCCGGGCCGTCTGCAGTGTCTCGGCGGGCGCGAAAAGCAAAGGCTTCAGGGCCTGAGGACCATTGGCCCAGGCAAACGCCCGGGAGTCGTCCGTACGCTCCAGACGGTAGCGGCCGGGCCTTTGGTCATCACGCCATCCCCAGGGCAGATCTTCGGCACGACACAGGGTGTCGTAGACAATGGCGCCGTCACGCGCCCTGGGGCCTACGCACCGGTACCCCGTGGACAAAAGCTCATCCAGGACATTCTGCAGATGCTCGCGAAGCAGGAAACCGGCTTGAGCCATGGGGTCTTGCTCCCTGCGCCCGCAATGCACTACGCGGAGGCCTTTTGACATTGCGCACAGTCACCAGGATCCCGCACGGCCTGGGCCGTCACGGGCTGTCGCCCGCAGAGCCATTGATCCGGCTGCGCGCACAAGCCTTCCCAGAATGAACGCCGCGTCCTTGTCCAACAAGACCCGCAAGCCCGATCCCTGCCACTCCTTGCCCGACCCGGGTCTTCCGGTCAAGTGACCCCCGTGCAGCCCCCGGCAGCAAGGCTGCTACCCCCTTTGCGTCACGACGGCCGAGCCGCCCTTCCCCGAGGAAGACTGCGCGGCCCGACCTTCTCTGCGTCTGACGCCCTTTACCACGCGAGTGGAACTCTCTGTGGGCCCCTGATCTTGCGCAGACACCGCAAGAGACAGCGCCGCGCAGCCGGGGCGATCCACGGCCACTCTCGCGCGGGCAAGCGGCGGCGATCGAGCCACGCGCCAGAGGCCGATGCGGGGCACACGTGCGGCACATGGCCGGCAGGCCCCGTCCGGCGCCGCTCACCCACCATGGCAGCATGGGGTGTCCGTCAGGGCGCACCGGCGCGGACGCCCTTACCGATATCCTGGCGCACACGTCCCCACGATCCATGCTGGAGACCCAGGCGACGCCTGCGGCAAAGCCGCGGACCTGCAGGTTTCAGGCCAGCATAGGACAAACCTGTTCAAAACGGAGGATCCAGCCCGGATAGCCTGGGGTGCGCCCTGACAGTCTGCATGCCCGGGACGTGCCACACGGGAATACCATAACCACAACAGGCCGGAAACATTGCCCGGCGCGGCCTTGCAGGCCGCGATTTTTTTACCAGACTGAAAAACCGCAACTCCCGGCACCTTTCTTTTCGACCGACATGGATGAGCCCGTCATGGATTTCACTGAAGTCATCGTCGCACACGTGGCCTGGAAGCAGCGCCTGGAACGGTATGTGGGTGGAGATCGCACGGAAGCTCTCAACGTCGAACAGATAGGCCTGGACACCCGCTGCGCCCTCGGTCAATGGATTTATGGGGAAGGCGCGCGATTTGCGGCCTGCGAGGAATATCTGCGCGTAAAAGAAAAACACGCCCTGTTCCACAAGATGGCAGCGACCATCGTCCAGCAATGCGATTCCGGGGACATCGCCGCCGCACGACAGACTCTCGAATCGGACTACAGCCGCATTTCGGAACACGTGAAACGCGACCTCGTGCGACTGGCTCGCCGTATAGCGGCCGACTAAGGCCCCCGCCCGCGACTGGCGCCGGCCTTCGTGGACCGCGTTGCATGCGATCGGGGATCCCCGACGGGCACTGTCCCGCGGAATCACGCGGCAACTCACTACGGGCAGAAGAAAGCCGCCACGCGCCGGCGAAACAAGGCCGCCTCAGAAACCCTCTAATTTTTTGCTCTCTGGACAGACACATCGCGTCGTGAATGCCGCAATCTTCGCAAAGAAGCACGAAACACCGGTTTTGGCATCAGCCATTGGGACGCGAAAGTCCCCCCTGCACGCAATCCGGCTGGAAAGGTTTCTCTGTGTTCCTTTACGACCTTTTGCACATTATTGCTTGCGGCAATACATACTGGTGGATTTCGGTTTTTCTTTCTGCTGCCACTTTGTAGAAGCACCCGGATGCAGCGGCCATCTTGGCGGGACGGGAACACAATTAGTCTCCCAGGTCCGCAACCCGAGGAAACGCCAATCTTTTGCCCTTTTCAGGCGCCGGGGGAGCCAAGAGCCCCGCTTTTCCACGCGTACCTGGTTGCGTGCCCTGACCTCATCAGTCGTAACGCTATCCGCACCGGCCAGGCTTTGACCTCGACCTGTGACCCCCTGACGCACCGCCACTTGACCTGTTGGTAACAAAGACGGCCTTCCCGTGTCACTCGACCCGGCCCTGTCGCGGCAGAACCTTAAAACAAGAACGGAATCTTCATGCCGGTACAGTGCAGGCGATGCGCACCCGGGCGCGCGCCGGCAGCCGGCGGGCCGTTTTGTCTGTCGACCGCCCTCTTGCGCCTTCCGCGTGACTCATCAACGCCCCGCCACGCCGGCCGGATCACCTCTCCCCGAGAGGCGATGTCCTGCCGAAAACCGAGACCCCCCGCATGGTACACCGGCGTCTTGCGCTATCGGGCCCGGGAGACCGGTACCGGTTTTTCAGGAGCCAGCGGGTGCCAGACGCGCCATGATCGCATCGGCCAGTGGCCGCATGAAAAAACGGTCGTCCGGCATGACATCGACGCGCACACCCATTGCGACCAGACACTCGGCCACAACCGGCCCCACGGCGGCCACCGTGCACATCGCAAGCCCTTCACGCAGCGTGGCTTCGCGCGCCTGCGCACGCGCCACCCCGAAGAGCCGCTGGATCTGTGTCTGGCTTGTGAAGGCAATGGCATCCAGGGCGCCGCGACCCAGACGCTCGACCAGATCGAGAACCCGCTGCTCGTCACTGCTGTCTGCATACACATACGGCGCCACCGTGACGGGCTCCAGGCCGCGTCCGCGCAGGTAATCCTGCAACGGCATGTTCGGTTCGGACCCGTAGAGCTGCAGACCCACGCGCGAGGCATGGAACTGCAGGTCTTCTAGCGTCGCAATGACGCCTGCTGTCGTGGGCACTTGCGCCACCACGTCGCTTGCAAGCCCGAATTCGTGCAGGGCCCCTCCAGGTTTTGGTCCCCGCGTGATCTTGCGCACCTGCGCCAGGCGCTGCGCGAAGGCCTCGCGCAGGCCCGTCCGCTCGCTCGCGGCAATCAGGCGGCGCATGCCTTCGCCGGTCAGGATGATCAGATCGCGCACCGTCGTGTCTGCGATGAAGCGCTCGATCCACGCTGTCACCTGCGCTTGATCGGGCGCATCGAGTATGGCCACAAGCGGGCAACGCAGGACCTGGGCCCCGCGCCGCTCCAGAAGACCGGCGAGGACATCGAGCTGGCGCGTTTCGGGAAGCGCAATGCAGCGCCCCTCAAGATTGCCTGCGGAATCTTGCGACTTCATGGAAACCTCTCCTTATGACTAAACCACTCTCCCCAGGCTGCGCCTGCGGCAGAGCCAAAAAAGGTACGCCCCAGTCCCGCCGGGCCCGCCTGTCGCCTGGATGTGGCCACTCATCGTTCAGATCACAAACCGGTTGCCGCTGCGCTGCGGCAGGAGAGCGCCGCACCGCACAAGGTCCCGGGCGGCCCCGGGCCGACGCCAACACTCTTTTGAGACCCCACTCAAACGCCATTCCTGCCTATCGTAGGTGTCCCGTGGCGGTTTGGGAAGAAACCGGATCGGCACGGAAATGTGTTGGGCCCGGAGGCTTGAGCGGCCCGCAGCCTGCGCGCCGGCAAGACACAGGGGCACGGCGCCCCCGGGATCGCCCGACACACGATGCCCCGTCGCCGATCGCGCGCAACCCGCCCAGGCCGAGTGCCGCCTGCCGACAAGGCCACGCGCCCCGAACCGGTATGCGCGCCCTACCGGGACCGCCGGTTTTCGTTCGCACGGACCGATGGATGCCAGCAGGGAGATACCGCCCGCCCGGGTCACCGCAGGCGGATATCCGGCTCTGGCCGCCCGTGCGCGACCACACAGTGGGGCGCCCCGCGCCCTCTCGTCCCCGCCAGACTGCATACTTCCCGGTCGCGTCTTGTAGGACACAGCCCTGGGGTCACGTGGGCGCAGCCAACAGGCGATACCGTCCACCGGCTGGCGAAGGACACGCACAAGCCGTGTGCAGGACACGTCCCCGGATGCCCGGGACGCCTCCTCTTACCCAGACACGCACGCCGACGCGTGAGCGCGCGCATAATCCGCTGAGAGCCCCCGGTGTCGCCACGCTTTGCGCTGCGCGACGCGACACACCCGGTCTTCGGGAACGCACACGAGGACAGCCGCCTCGCCATCTGCCAGAAAACGATGCGCGCGCAAGGGACCCCGCCATGAGGGGAACATCGCCAGGCGATCACGTGGTCTTCCCGGACGCCACCCTCCATCCGGAGCAATCCGCACGCACTGCTGCCCGAAAAACGGGCAATCCAACAAAGGTCCCGGAGTGACAGGCCCGCCCCTCAATACAAGACTGTCATCCACAGAGTTATCCACAGGTTTTGTGGACAACTGCAGAGCCGGTATGAGCCGCCCCTCCGACTTTCGCCGGATGGGCGGGGAACACGAAATGACTTTCATAAACCGCAGTGCGACACACGGGAATTTTGCGTACTTGCCCTTTTGTACAAGGCATGCTCCTGCCACGCCCGCCTATTCAAGGCGCCCTGAAACCGTCGCTTCCCGGATACCGTCTGTCGCTTGTGGTACATCGCGCAGATGTGCATTGCGGGCGACGATCGGTTGAAATAAAAAGGGGCAAGCCAACAAGTTATCCACCGGTTTGCAATGCCTTCCTTCTGGAAGGGGTCAAGGCCAGATCTTGCGCGCATACGGCTCACCAACCCGCCGTTTACGGCCCTGCGGCTGCACGCACGCCGTTTCGCAAAGACGCCAGGCAGACTGCGCGGTGTTGCCGCCCTGTGCCCTGCCGGTCCCCTCGGCGCCCGCGGTCCTTTCACGCGCAGCGCCCTTGATCGCCAAAGAAACGCACACCGACGGGGCCCCACTGGGGGCAATCTGACCGCTTCTGCGCCCGCCTGCCGTCTCGAGGCCGCCACACCGACATTGGCCGGCGCTGGACCGGCCCCGCTCAAAAACGACCCGCCTCACCGGTAAGATCCCTGCCGCCTGTGCTCACAGGGCGAATCGTGCCGCACGCAGCCTGTTTTCGTACGCCGCACACCCACTCTTTTGCATACGACCGACTGATTCCCCTACGTTCGGTGCCTGCCCGCCTGGGCCCTCCTGGGGATAAGGCCGGCGAATGCCGCCAGGCGTTAGGCCTGGCCAACCCCGAGCAACATGTGCTGCAGATGCGGGAATTCAGGCCCGTCGGGGCCGCGCAGGGCGGCGGAACGGCCACCTGTCGGCGGCGTTGTGGTGGACGTGACACACGACGCCCCAACAGCACATTGGCCCCACGCCCAACGGAAAGTGGTCTTTAAGGAATTGCGCAGACTGCGCTATGTGACTGCGGAGGTGGTGTGCTTCCGGTTTGCCGTGGCGCACCGGGCAAACCGATCGACCCGGAAACCCTCTCTGTAAGCGGGTGATCCACTTCCATGTGGACAAGCTCGTCCCTTAAACCGTCCACTTACCGACTCTTCATAATCCGCGCCGGATCGCCCATACGCGCGGACTCGTTTGTTGCTATAGGCCCTTGCCGCATTCTGTTATCAGATCCGGGACCGGTCCAGACCAATCCTGTTTCGTCTCGGGACACATATCTGACAGCAACCCGGTCTCATTTACGTGTTACCCGGGCACTTGCATGCCCACTTCGATCCAGCACGCAAAAAGCGGGTGCCGGCCGACAACCTTGGGCGGGCCCGCACGATGCGCGTGAAACCCGGCGGATCGCAGGAGACGCTCAATGCCGATCGGCGAAACGGTGATCAAGCGTTTCGCGCCCAACTGCGCGGCTGTCTGAATGGCCCTCTGGAGCAGCCCGACCGCCTCCGGAGAAGACATTTGACTGCGCCTGGAACACGATGCGCTCGCCAGATCCACCGCTGCGAATCGGGACAATTCCCACACATCCGGCGACGAAGGTGGCCGCAACCCGTTCAGGAGTTCGGGAAACACTTCGCCCAGGAGATACGGCCGCGTGGTCGGCAAAAGCCGCGCACAACCCGTAATCCGACCGTCCTGGTTCCTTGCCACCACATAGATCGTATCCGCGCGATCAAACTGGTCCTGCTCGTAGCCGTCGCGCACGTCGAGTTCCCAACCCAACCCGCCAACGAAAACCTCATGACGGTAGGCACTTAACGCCGAGTACAGGCCACGTGGCAGTTCCGTTTGAAGTCCCGCTATAACGTCCACCGATCCCCCTCTTGCGAACGCCGAACTCAGGGGAATTAGATCCGACCTTTGGGGAAGCCACACCTGTCAACAATGACATTGCTTCTTGCGTTTTTCTTGCTAGCTCTCCGAAGAAGACAGGCATACCCGGTGCGGGAGGCCGGCCCTGCCTGCCTGCCACGCGCAAGATTCCCTCAAGGGCGGGGGTACACGCGGATCGTGACGCAACGCGTTACACGGCCCTGTCACGGGGGGCACCTTCGCCACCACCGGGCCGCCGCCCCGCGCCAGAAGTCTGAAGCAGCCCGCGGATCTTCGGCAGCCGCCCAAGGGCCGACACTCAATGCCCTTCGTACCTGCTACCCGCGTGACTTCGTATGGCGTCAATGTGTTCCGCAACCTCCCGCATCCAGTTCAGCTGCTCGACACGCGCCACGAGCGCCTGTGCGGTCGCCTCTGCCCCGAGATCCCTGTGCGTGCCCCCTTCTATCAGCATGGCATTTGTCCGCGGCCACCCATCGATCACGTAACGCGGCGTCCCCGTCGCCATATCGAGCCACCAGTCCCAGCCCACAGTAACAACGGGAGTGGTGAGAGAAAGCCACTCCGTATAACCGCATATGACCGCAGGCGCCGCCTCGTCGCGCATAGGCCATGCCACTTCTTCGTCCAGATCAGACAACAGGTGCGTCAATGGCAGCACCCCCAGTTCGGCTCGCAATATCCGGACGTACCCGTCTGCCGACACGCCCCGCCCGTTTGTCAAAGCCATTTCCCGCAAAGTCTTCATTATTGACCGCCAGACAAGAAAACCCTATTGTTTACGCTACATCATGGACTTGTACGCTGAATAGTGCGAATACTGACAGGTGCGGGACGGAATCATGCCTTCACATCTCCCAACGGGCGGTACGGCGGAGCACTGGCGGACGGAAATGTTATCGCGCCTGCGTTCGGCGGGGACCGAGAAAGAATTGTTCGAGACACTCGCGATCGCGGCGCGGGCGCTCGGTTTCGATCACTGTGCCTATGGTCTGCGGATACCCACGAATCTCACCAGCCCCAGAACCCTCTTGTTCAATACCTATCCAGACGCCTGGCGTGAACGTTATGCCTCGGCAGATTACATCGCCATCGACCCGACGGTGCGTCACGGCGCTCTGTCGCCTGCGCCTCTGGTCTGGACCGACGAAATTTTCAGGGAGACTCCGGAATTCTGGGAAGATGCGCGCTCCCATGGACTGCGGCACGGGTGGGCACAGTCTAGCATCGACCGCCATGGAATTCGCGGGATGCTGACCCTGTCGCGGTCTCATGAATCTCTGCTCGACACGGAATTGCGTGAAAAAGGCTACCAGATGATGTGGCTCACCCATGCAGCGCACCAGCGCATGAGCGACCTTGTGGTGCACCGCATGCTGCCGGAAGCCCATGTTGTTTTGACGGGCAAGGAACGGGATATTCTCCGGTGGACCGCTGAAGGGAAAACATCGGGAGAGATCAGTACCATCATGGGTATCAAGGAGCGGACCGTTAATTTCCACATCGCGAACGCCATAGAAAAGCTCGCCTGCGCAAACAAAACCGCCGCAGTGGCACGGGCTTGCCTTTTAGGCCTCCTGAACTGATTGTGCGCCTGGCCCATCGCTTCGGGTGGCGGGTCGTTTCGACGCAACGCGGACGGGATGAAAAGCCGATTACCCACGTTTGCCCGGCTTTGCCGTAACCGGAAAAAGACAGACCGTTAAGGCGCCGCGACAACGCCCCGGAGACACGATGCACCCGCCCAGGCCCGGGACCGCGCCTCGGCATGGATGGTACTCCGGCCCGCCCTAAGGATGGATCCATTCCACCGCGGCAATCGGCATGATTCTATCGTGGTTATTTATCCACGCGGGCGCATCCACGGCATGGACGCAGAGATCCGACCAGACCCGGCCTTGGTGCTGCCTGTCTCATTCCGAACCACCGCACGGAAAGGGCGCGCATGCGAAACGGCGGACAGACACATGGCAAGGCCGGATTATCTCTCCACCGGATGCTGATGAGCGCGATCATGGCGGGTATCCTGACCGTCTCTGGCGCCAAGGGCGCCTGGGCATTCGGTGCGTTTCCGTCGCATGTGCCGGTGCCAGCGGACAACCCGATGACTCCGGCCAAGATTGCTCTGGGCAAACAGCTTTTCTTCGACCCCAGAATCTCCCTTTCCGGCACCGTCTCGTGCGACAGCTGCCACAATCTCGCCGGCAATGGCACCGATAACCTCGCGCATTCCTTTGGGATCTTCGGGCGTCTGTCCCTGCCCCGTAACGCACCGACCGTCTTCAATGCCGCCTTCA
>JAJYEK010000112.1 GCA_021785795.1 Pseudomonadota bacterium | reverse complement strand
TACACCCAGGCGGCCAACGGTACACTCGCCATCGAAGTCACCCCGAATGATACGACCCCCGGGGTGGGGTATGACCAACTGAGCGTCACGGGGACTGCGGCTTTAGCCGGCAGCCTCGCCGTTCAAGTGGATTCCGGGACCTACACCGTAGGGGAGAGCTACGACATCCTCCACGCCGCGAGCGGCGTCACCGGGACCTTTAGCCAGACGACTTATAATCCCGCCTTTGCCGCCTATCTCACCCCGCAGGTGCGCTATGGCACGAATGATGTGGTGCTGGCCCTGATCGCGACCCCCGGTGTCCAGGGCGGTCCGGGATTGGCCTTCACCTCGGGGATCGGGGTCGCCGACAATCCCTATATCGTGAACCAAAGCCTCCTGGGGGCCTTGTCCACGGCCCTCGATGGGGCGCAATCGATGGGCGGGGCGACCCCGCACTTCACGGCGTTGCATCAAGGCGCGTGGCTGAAGGGGATCGGGGATTCCGGTCAGGCCAATGGCGCCTCGGTCGCGGACTTCGGCGGGATGACGGGGGACGGTCAGGCGCTGTCCCGTCACCTGGTGGTCGGGGCGGCGTTCTCGGGTCTGGGGGCCACGACGACCACCGCCCAGCAGACCCTGAACGGTCAGTCCTTCGGGGTCTATGGGTACGGCATCTATACCCGCGGGGCGTTACGGGTGTCGGCCAGTGTCGGCGCCGGGGGGCTGTCGCAGGACAGCCAACGCACCCTCGTCCCCACCGGGCTGGTGGCGACCGGTGCCACCAGCGGCTGGTTTACCGACAGTGGCGTCCAGGTCCAGTACCTGATCCCGCGGGGCTCGGCGTTTCTCATGCCCTATGGCCGTGCCACCTATCTGCATGCCCACCTGAACGGCTTTAGTGAACAGGGGGCCGGATCGCTGGATCTCGCCTACAGTGGCCAGACCGGTAACCTCGGGGCCGTCACCGGCGGCGTGCGCACCGGCATCGATCTCACGGAACCCACCCTGACCATCATCCCGTGGGTCGAACTCGGGGGCACGGGCACGCTGGGCAACCGGGCACTGACCACCACCGAGACCCTGGGCCTCACCCAGGCCACCGCCGTGAGCGAGATCGCCCCGGCGGCGAGTCTCGATGTCGGTGCCGGGGTCACCGTCACGGGCCACGGGCCGTGGGCGGCACGGCTCGCCTATGACGGCACGTTTGGGGGTCCGACGTACCTCAATACCTTCAACCTGTTGGGGCGGTATCGGTTCTGAGGGTCTGCGGGACATCGCCCCGACGCGCTGCTCGGGGCGGGTTCTGCTTAAGGGGCGCGGCGTCCGCCGGACGGGATCGTGGTGGAGCGTTTTCATCGGCGTGTGGCGTGCCGGGTGTTGCGCATGATCGTGCGAGATCGGCGAGCCGGGTCTGGAAGTGTGCACGGGGGTGCCCTCCTCCCGTTGCCGGGGGCGGCCTTTCTCTAGACTGCCGGGGAACACTGCGCCGCACGGTGCGGGCAATGAATGCCTATCGCTCCCCGGCCGCTACCGCGAGATCCATCGCCACAGTCCCGTCCAGAAACTTCTGACATCCCCCAGAGTACGCAATTGCTCGTCGTTCATATCGATCACCATGCCTCGATCATGATCGATCCCAATCCCCGGCGCAGACTCAGCCCCCCCCCCTGAATAATGCTGCGTGTGAGATTAATAATCAATATATAATACTATTCTTATTCATGATTCATTGTGAGCAAAAACCTGTCCCCGCCGGTACGCGGGGTTCTTGGCATTGTTTTTGCGTCCCATTGACGGGCGAGTACCACTATAATGGATGAAGCCTTCTCGACAGGGGCGTCCCGGTGGGGCGCGGTCGAGAACACCCTATGAACGAGACACCCCTCATTACGGCATTGCGCAGGACAATCGACCCGGGCGCGGTCGTGTTGACCCTGTACGCCGTCCTGCGCATCCAGGGTCACCGGTTCACCAGCTATGACCTCGTACTGGCCGTAGTCGCATTCTTCATCGCCTCGCTCGTCTTCGACGATCTCGACGTGTTTGAAGGGGCTATCCGCCGCAAGCAGGGATTACTGATTGCGCGCATCTTGACCGGCTGGGTGATCACGATCGGTATCCTCATGTTTCTCGGATATGCCGCACATTTCACCGACCGCTACAGCGCAAGCACAATGGCCGACTGGTTCGTGGCCACTCCATTTGTCCAATGGACTGCCCACTTGGGGGCGCGCACGTGGATCAAGAAGCGTCACCGGCGCGGGGGCGCGCGCAAACTCGTGATCGCCGGGAGCAACGATCTCGGCGTGCGGCTCGCGCGCCAGATCGAGCGCAACCCGCACCTCATGATGCAGTTTATGGGATTCTGCGACGACCGCGGGCCTGAGCGTCAGGCCCCTGAGGCGCGCAAAAGGATGATCGGCACGCTTGCGGCGCTTCCGCGTTACGTCGAGGAGCAGGGTATCGGCATCGTGCTGATCACGCTGCCCATGGCGGCCCAGTCCCGCATCAAGTACATCCTGGATGCGCTCGACGATACCACGGTTTCCGTTTATTACGCGCCGGATCTGTTCCTGTTCAATCTGATCCAGGCGCACTTTGTGGCGATCGACGGCACGCCTGTACTGGCGCTGCGCGAGACCCCGCTCTCGAGCGTCGATGTGCTGAACAAGCGCCTGTCGGACCTTGTGCTCGCGACGCTGATCCTGATCCTGGTCTCCCCGCTCATGCTCCTGATTGCACTCGGCATCAAGATCACCTCGCCCCGGGGGCCGATCCTCTTCCGGCAGCGCCGCTACGGGCTCGATGGAAAACCCATCATGGTCTACAAGTTCCGCACCATGCACGTCTGCGAAGATGGCGCCGAGATCCGCCAGGCCACTCGCAATGACACGCGTATCACCCCCTTCGGGGGGTTCTTGCGACGCACCTCGTTAGATGAGCTGCCGCAGTTCCTGAATGTCCTGCAAGGGTCCATGAGCATCGTGGGTCCGCGTCCCCATGCGGTCGCACACAACGAGCTATACCGCAAGCTGATCCAGGGCTACATGATGCGGCACAAGGTGAAGCCCGGGATCACCGGCTGGGCGCAGGTCAATGGCTACCGCGGGGAGACCGAGGCGCTGGAAAAAATGCAGCAGCGCGTATGCTACGATGTCGACTATATGCGCAGCTGGTCGCTCGGGTTCGATCTCCGGATCATCCTGCGTACGCTGGTCGTCCTCTTCAAGGACCGGCATAAGGCGTATTAGCCCCGGTGGTGCCGGCACGAAGCACTCTGCCGATCGGCACGTCGCACAAGAGCACCCGGAACCTGCAGATCCCCGGCCGTCACTCAACCGTTTCCCGCAGACAGGGCGGGGCACACCGGTGTCCGGGGCAACGAAAAACCTTTCGGCCAGAGGGTCGTTTCAGAGGGCCCTGATCAGGCTAAGCCGGACGAATGGCATCGGCGTCATTGGATCCCCCGAAACAGCGCTGGTAGGCCGCCAGTAATTTTGGTTCCTCATAGCGCCACTCCAGTTCATTCAGCACGCGATGCCGGCCGAATTCGCCCATGCGTGCCCGCCGGTCCGGGTCGTCCAGAAGCTCGGCGATCTTCCGGGCCAGATCGACCGCATCATCCGGCGCGGCATAGAGCGAGGCCTCCCGCGCCGAAAAACGCCCTTCGGTCAGATCGAACTGCACGATCGGTTTGCCGAGCGCCATGTATTCCATGATCTTGTTCATGGTCGATTTGTCGTTCATGGGATTGGCGGCATCCGGGTTCACACAGACATCGGCCGTGTTGAGCATCTCGAGCAGCGTCTGGTCAGAGACTCGACCCGTAAAGGTGACACGGTCCGAAATCCCGAGGTCCGCCGCCATCCGCTGCAGGTCGCGAAGAGCGGTGCCCCCTCCGACGAGACCGAAATGCACATCATCCCGGCCCATGTCTCTGATTAAGTACCGTGCCGCCTTGAGCAGATACTCGATGCCCTCCTGCTTGCTCATGACCCCGACGTAACCGACCAGGTATCTACGACCGCATTTCAACTCGGGCGTCGGCGGCAGGATCCTCAGCCGGTCGAGTTTAGGTCCGCTGCGCACCACGAATACCCGATCGGGCGCCATGCCGCCCCGTTCGATGGCGATCCTCTGGTAGGACTCGTTAGTGGCGATAGACACGTCCGCAGTCCTGAAGGTCATGCGTTCCAGCCACACCATAAGGCTCCACAGATACCCACGGCACCCGAACTTGGCCTCGTACAGTTCGGGGCAGATGTCATGGTGATCGAATATGAATTTCTTCCGAAAAAACAGCTTGAAAAATCCGCCGATGAGAAACAGCAGATCCGGCGGGTTGCAGGCGTGAATCACGTCGAACCCGCGTGTGAAGAATACCTTCCAGGACAGACGGAACGTATGGAACAAGGCCAGGCTGTATTCGAGCGGGTAGGCTGCAACCCCGGTCGCCTCGAACGGCAGCGCGTAGCGATAAATGTGAATGCCGTCGATCACCTCGTAACGCTGTTCGTAGCCCTTGCCGGTGGGACAAATGATGGATACCTCGTAACCATTCGCGTGTAACGTGCCGGCCTCCTGCCAGACACGGCGGTCGAAAGGCGATGGCAGGTTCTCGACAAGGATCAGGACACGACTGGGCCTATCAGCCATAGAGGATGCTCATCGGTCGAAATCAAACCCCGGGCGCTGTTTCAGCGTCAGCACTGGGCACACGAAACATCCCCTGGCAGATACAGACCCACTATTACGCCCCCTTGCCTATGTGTTTTTTCGGGGCACCGCGTTCGCCGCGGGCAATGCCGAACAGCACGGGCATCAAATCCCGGTGCCACAAACGTGTGTTTTTGCCGCTGGGGCAAGGGGGCCCGTGAGACGTTCCTGCAATCGGACAGCGGCTTCGTGCGAACCGTCATCGTCCACAAATATCCTATGCCAGAGCTCAAGAGACAGCAGGAGCCACAGCCCCTGCTCATGGTCGACCCGGCGCCCGACGTGTTCGTCGATGACCCGGCGGACGGCCTCCGGCCGAAAGTAGCCCCGCGCGAGTGCCTGGTCAGACAGCAGCACCTCACGCAGCAACCCCACGAGCGGACCCGCGAACCAGCGCGTGAGCGGCACCGTGAACCCCACCTTGCGCCGGTAGATCACCTCCGGCGGCAGATAGCGCTCCGCGAGCTTTTTCAGCAACACCTTGCTCTTTCGCCCATCGACCCGCAAGTGTCGCGGCAGTCGGGCCGCAAACTCGGCGATCTTGTGGTCGAGAAACGGTACCCGCGCCTCGACACCCGCCGCCATGCTCATGCGGTCGCCTTTGACAAGAATATCATCCACGAGCCGGGTATGGAGATCACAGTACTGGAACCGGTCCAGATCGCTGCGGCTCGTACAGTCGCGCAGGACTGCGGTAAAGACCTCCCGCAGACCCCCATCGCGCACCTCCTCAGCGAACGCTGGCGCGAGCAGCCCGGGCTGGCTGACGGTATCGAAACCGCCGTACCAGGAGGCGAAGCGGTCAGCGGGGTCCGCCAGTGCGAGCTTCTCGAGGATGGCGCGCAGCCGGCGCCCCCGGTAGGGCATGAGATGGCCTGCGCCGCGCAGCAGCGATTGACGCAGGCCGCGCGGTATCCATCCAAGGTAAACCGCACAGCGGTCAAAAACATATTTCGAGTAGCCGCCGAACAATTCATCCGCGCCCTCGCCGCAGAGCATCACCGTGACGTGTTCCTTCGCCATCCGGCACATATGGTAGGTGGGCACTGCCGGCGGCTCACCCATCGGTTCGTCATAGAACCAGCAGAGCCGCGGCAGGTCTTCGACAAACGCCTTGAAACCGATCGTGATCTCGTGATGTTCGGTTCCATAACGCTCGGCCACGGCACGGGCATAGGGCAGCTCGGAAAACTCCGGGAGATCGAAGCCGACCGAGAAGGTCTTGATACGCGAGCGGTCGGCATGGGCGCGCCGCAAGGTCTCCATCACGGCCACCACCATGCTGCTGTCGACACCCCCCGAGAGCTGCACCCCGAGCGGCACGTCCGACATGAGCTGCATCTCGACCGTCTGCCTGAACAGCCTGTCAAGTTCGGCAAGCGCGTCGGTCTCGGACAGGGGCCAAGCGCCCGGTCTCCAGTCCCAGTACCGCTTGGGTACCAGGCCCTGTCCGCTATCTGCAACAATCTCTGCAAGATGCCCCTCGGGCAGACGGTACACGCCCTCGAACAGGGTCTCAGGACGCGCGGCATAGCGCGTCACGACGTATTGCGCAACGCCCCGGCGGTTGACCCGCCGGTGCGCGAGCGCCGGGTGGACCAGCAGCGCCTTGATCTCGCTTGCGAAGAGCAATCGGCGGCCGTCGCTCCACCAGTAGAGCGGCTTGACGCCCAGGGGGTCGCGGCAGAGCACGAGCGCGCGCCGGCGGCAGTCGTAAACCGCGAAGGCGAAGATGCCCTGGAGGCGCTCCGCGAGCCCCCGGGCCCCCCACGCCTCGTAGCCGTGCACCAGGACCTCGGTATCGGCCTGGGTGCGAAACCGGTGCCCAAGCCCCTCGAGCTCCTGGCGCAAGGCCTTATGGTTGTAGATCTCTCCATTGAACGAGGTCCAGACCGTCTCGTCCTCGTTGCTCATGGGCTGCGCCCCGGTCGCGAGGTCAATGATCGAAAGCCGTCGATGACCAAGCCAGCACGCCTGGTCCGGCGACTGCCAGGTACCTGCCCCGTCCGGCCCCCGGTGCGCGAGCCGCTCGAGCATGCGCGCCCCGACCGCCACATCGAGCGGGGCCGCATCGCGGGTGAGCCGAAGGTACCCGGCGATACCGCACATTATGCTTGCGGCTCCGCCGGTACGCCGAGATGCCGCGCAAGATCCAGATGCTGGATCAGCATCACGTGCTTGCCGCGGGCGGTACGGGGCAACTCCTGCACCTCCACCACCTCCGCCACGCACCCGCCCTGCGTCTTCTGCTCCACGGCCCGTGCAATCCGCGCCCGTATCACCGACGTCAGGGGGATGTCGGTGACAACCTTCAGGATAAACCGGCCCGGCTCCCGCTGTTCGTATTGAATGGCGCGCACGGTGGCGAGTTCGTTGAAATGGGCCGCGCCCATGGTGGTGATAGAAATGAGTCGCCCATCACGCATCACGAGAAACTCCTGCAACCGGCCTTCAATGCGTTCCACCACCGGATAGCCCGGAAACTCGGGATGAGGCCTGTTGGAGAGCACGGCAAGATCGCCCGTACGGTAGCGGATCAGGGGCATGACCTTGTTGTCGAAACCGGTGCCGACGATCTCGCCCACGACGCCCGGTTCGGTGATATTTTGGCCGGCCTCGTCGAGCAACTCGAGATATCCATATTGGGGCCAGAAGAAATAGCGGTCATCGTCAGGCAGGGAACCTGCCATCAGCACACGCTCGGAGTGGCCATAGTGCTTCACGATGGGGCAACCGAAAACCTCGCGGAAGAGACGCATCTGAAACTCGAATACGTTCTCGGAATAAAGCAGGATACCGCGGATGCGGGAGGTGATCTCCACGGCGGGGTGATCCTTGAGCCAGCGGGCTAGCGGGTAGAGTGCGGAGGGAAACGCCTGGATGTACGTCGGCTGCCAGCGCCGCAGCACGGCAAGATATTCCGGCATGTACCGGGGCTCGAGGTGGTCCGAGCTCAGGATCAGCTGGTGCCTGATGGGTTCGAACATCCAGAGTGGCCCGCGAGGCCTTCGGGCCGTAGGCACGGTGCGGCCACGAAGCGAGAGCACGAGATCTCGCCCCGAGACAAGGCCGACCCGTGCCTCGAAATCCTCCATGAACGCATACTCCCGCGACCGAGTCACATGTTTCTGCAGATAGAACATCAGAGGCTCGGCCGTCGAGCCCCCGGTAAAGGTGCGGAGTCTCGTCGATCTTGGCAGAGAAGTACAAAGATATCGTTCGAGCTGCTGCTTGATGTCGCTCTTGGCGACGGTCGGCCATTGTCTCAGGATGTCCTCGGGCGCGTTGCCATCAGCCAATAGCGGCGCCAAGGGTTGGTACGCGGGAACGGTCGTGATTGCCCAGCGAAGCGTTTCCACGAGCTTCTGCCGGGACAAGGCACGAACGGGATCAACGCCACGGTCGTGGAGCTGAGTCCTGAATTCTTCGTAAGAAACCCCTCGGCGCCAGCGGATGGGCAGACGCGCATAGGCGCGCCCGAGCAACGTCTTGAGCCATTGGGGCGCCGCGACGTAGGCCCGCAGGAATTCGTGCAGCACGTCTTCGAGGGCTATGCTCAAGGCAAATGATGGGCTCGTGCCGGCGAATAGAGCGGGTACTGGCTGGAAGCTGTCGTTTCCCGCGATCTCCTATCGGTCCCGGGCCTTCCCGCTCCCTCGCCGAAGATCCTCCTCCTGGTTGTCCCAAACCCCACGATGTCGGCACTCCGCGAGCAGGGTCTCGATGCACTCGGCGGCGCTCCGCTGATCGGTATCGAGCACGATATCCGGGTGAAGCGGCGGCTCGTACGGGGCAGAGACTCCGGTAAACCCGGACAGGGAGCCCTGGCGCGCCTTTGCGTAATGCCCCTTGGGGTCGCGCTCGGCGCAGACCGACGCGGGACAGCGGCAGTAGACTTCGATCAGGTCCTGGGCGTCAAATCGCTCCCGCAGCAAGACACGATCGGCCGACCTGGGCGTGATCAACGCGGCGATCACGAGAACACCGCTGTCCAGAAAGAGCTGTGCCACCTCGGCCACGCGCCGCAACTGCTCGTGCCGGTCGGCATCGGCAAAACCAAGATCGCGGCTCAGGCCCGACCGAACCCGGTCGCCGTCCAGCACCACGGCCCGTCGTCCCTCCTGATAGAACCGTTGCTGCAACGCATACGCGAGCGTCGATTTTCCGGATCCCGGCAGTCCGGTCAACCACAGGAGCGCAGCGCGGTGCCCCTGATCCTGTTCCCAGTCGGCCCGCGTTACACGAGGCGCCCCCGGTCGGTGCTCGGCCATCGTCTCATCCTCCCCCTTCAGAAATCTGCGCAAGCCCGATCACCCCTGCCCAGTCATGCCAAGCCTTTGCCGATCGCGCCACGATGAAACCCGGCGTTAGGGCGTCTGAGACCACGTATCGAAGTCTTCCGCCCGGCCCGCCCACGAAACCCCCGGCCGCCTCGACAAGACACTGCCCGGCTGCCGTATCCCACGCATAGGTGGGGCTCAAGCGAACATAAAGGTCGGCAGAGCCTTCGGCAACCCGGGCAAATTTCCAGCTGCTGCCCAGGTGCTCAACCACTGCGCCCTCCGCGCGCAATGTACCCACAGCGCGCTGCATGGCCGGGCTCGAATGGGATCGGCTCGTGAGGACGCGTAGCGCTCCTCCTTGCGCCTCCACCGGCAACGGCCGGGTCTCGGAACCCCGCAGGACCCATGCGCCGAGATCCAACGCACCCCAATAAAGGGCGTCGGCGACCGGCACGTACACGGCTCCGAGCACGGGATATCCCTCCTCAATGAGCGCCACATTGACCGTATATTGGCCATTGCCCGCGACATACTCCTTGGTGCCGTCCAACGGATCCACGAGCCAGTAGCGCCCCGCAACCACGTGGCGATCCCCCTCTTCCGAGGCGATCGGCAGATGCGAGGCAAGGCGCGACAGCATCTCGGTGATGGTCCGGTGCGCCTGTCGATCAGCAGCGGTTTGTCCATTTGCCGGGAACCCACCCTGCGGCGGGGGGCACGCCAGAATCACCGCACCAGCCTCCAGAACAGCGGTCTTGGCGGCTTCGAGAAGCGCCATGGTCTCAGGTACCGCGCTCTTCATAGGCCACATCCCGCGCTCAACAGGCAGGGCAAAGAAACGCCGCGACTTCTGCTCAGCAACCAGTGCGTCACGGAACGAAGCGGATCATCATCGGGCCACAGCGCCAAGGCAACAGGCATGGAACACCCCACCCACCCATCTTTGGTATCTCCTTTACGGTTGTTTGCCTATTCCACCTTGTGGGTGCGCCCCCTCATATCGCCAGGCAACACCGGCCCTCTAGAAGAAACCCACGGCCCCGGAACACCTTGACCCAGCCGTCTGCCGGGTCATTGCCCCCTATATATAGAGTATGGGTCACAGGACGCCCTACGACAATGTGGGATATATGATTCAGGATGTCGTCGCGGTTGGCGCCGGTGAGGCTCGCCATGTTCACGTTACGATCGTAGAGTCTCAACTCGTATCCCTTGCCGATCAGGGTCTCGATCAGATGCACGAGCGGTGATTCACGCAGGTCGTCCGTGCCCGCCTTGAACGCAAACCCCAGGATACCGATCTTTTTCTTGCCATAACCGGTTGGCCCGTGTGATTTTACCAGTCAACGCAAGCGCAGGAGGAGCGCCCTGCTCAGGGATTCCCGCTCCGGACGCGTATGGGTCATTCCCCGATTTGCGACCATGCGAGACCGTGACGTCCGAAAGCCGGAACGCGCACGCGCGTGGCGGAAGTATTGAACCGCAAACGCGGTTTATCAATCCACATGATCCGCCGTCTGCATGACGACCTGGGCATCTCGGCTGATGTGCTGATCCGCGCCGCCGTGTAAACACTGTCAATCCATCCCAACCGGTCTGCGCGTGCCGAAGCACCGCGAAGCCGCTGATCTCCGCCATAACCAGACCCTGGCAGCGCGCGCATTGTGACGTACCCGCCGCATCGGCCCGCATAATGATTCCTCGGAAGACCGTGGGCCTGCAAGCAACGCTTGCTTCATCGCCCCAGACACAAAGGACCGTGTTCCCCGGTTCCGGCTCAAGGCATCCTGCCTACCAGCAGATCCCGTCGTAGCGCCCGGGGTCGCTTCTTTCCTGAGCAATGCGCACGAGATCTACGATCACCTGCCCGGCCTTGCGCTGGTCCAGAACCTCTGTGAATTCCTCCGCACTGTTACCGATGACGATGACCTCCGCAAATTGGAGCACCTCGCCCAGCTGCTCCACCATCAGGCGCGCAATGTGGGGTATGTGATTCAGGATGTAGTCGCGGTTGGCGCCGGTGAGGCTCGCCATGTTCACGTTACGATCGTAGAGTCTCAACTCGTATCCCTTGCCGATCAGGGTCTCGATCAGATGCACGAGCGGTGATTCACGCA
>JAJYEK010000017.1 GCA_021785795.1 Pseudomonadota bacterium | reverse complement strand
TTTGTGATTGGTGGTGAACAGCCAGCGTTTCAGGCCGACAGGATGTTCTTCGTGGTTTGCAGCGACACTTGCCATCTTTTTTCTCCTCGTTCCTAGCTACGAACTGTTACTCGACCCGGGCCAGCCCAGCGCAAAGCCGCCATCCGGGAACGCTCGATTACATCGCCGGCGTGGCTGCCGAATGAGCTGCGCTCATACGCGCCTTCTGGGCGGTCACCCACTTCTGGAATTCCTTCTGGCTTACCGCCTTCACGACGATCGGCATGAAAGCATGGCCCATGCCGCACAGTTCGGTACACTGACCACGATAGGTCCCGGGCACCTGAATCTCGGTCCAGGTCTGATTGATGAATCCCGGTATCGCGTCGGTCTTGACGCCGAAGCTCGGAACCCACCATGAATGGATCACATCCGCGGCTGTAATCTGAAAGCGGATCTTCTCGCCCACCGGCAACACCAGCGGATGGTCCACCTGCAGGAGATAATGCTTGTTCTTGGGCTCCTGGTTTTCGATTTGTGCAACCGGGGTCGACAGGTCGCTGAAGAAGCTGATTCCCTGGGCCGGGTAGTCGTACTGCCACTTCCACTGGTAGCCGGTGATCCTCACCGTCATGGCGGAATCGCTTGTGTTCTCCATCTTGAGGAGGGTTGCCGTGGCGGGCACTGCCACCGCGACCAGAATCAGGAACGGGATTACCGTCCAGATCACCTCGATCGTGGTGCTCTGATGAAACGTCGCCGGCTTGTGGCCCTTGCTCTTGCGGTGAGCAAAGATCGAATAGAACATGACGCCGAACACAATCACGAAAATTGCCACGCACACCCCGAACATCAGATCCTGCAGGTGATAGATCTGGTGGGCCATGGGAGTAACGGGGGTCTGGAAGTTCCACCTTATGTCGGCCGAGGCCGAGCCGGCGCTCAGAAGCAGGGCTGCGGCAGTGGCGAAACGGGTCACCGCGAGGATCAGTGGCCCGGAAGGCTTGTTATTTTTAAAGCTCAAAGACATGCTTGCGTTCTCCCATCATCCACATTTTTCTGAATCGCCTTGCCCCGGACCGGCCTCCCGACCACCTGGCAGGTCCGCCCATATCGCTGGCTGGGCGCGCAACACCGTGTTGAGGCGCTTCGACAGTGACAGTCGTTCGTCATCCGTAAGCACCGAGCCGATCTCCACCCAACGGCCATGCGATCCCACCAGCAGTCTCGTCGGGTACCAGTCGTCAGCCTGCGTCTCTAGCCGCACCCGCGCCCAGTAGCGCTGCAGGGACACGCACCGTTCCGCCCGCCCCGTAATCTGCGCAATCTCCACCCGGTCGCCGTCGATGACCACGATTTCCCGGTCATTCGCATGATAGGAGACGGATGCGAGCACCACCCCGATGACGATAACTTCCAGCCCCATGAACGGAGCCACCAGCCAAGCTCCGTCCAGGGCAAAAATCACGGAAATAACCGCACAAACAAACATGTACAGGCAGAACATGCACGCCATGTTGCGCCCTGAGCACGAACGGTTGGGGAGGATGACGACTCGGAATTCCGGCCTGGATGCGCCCATACGCCCTGAGTTGTCCCACGTCGCTAATCGCGGCTCCGGAATGCCACACGAAGCCGGTACCGCCGCAGCTATCCACCAAAGCGTCTTTTGTTGATTTACATCAACTGCCATCGTGCGTTTTACTGACCCAGATCAATGACAAGTTCTGGAGGAATTTACCACCGTTTTAGGCAATATAACAGGGGGAACTTTTGACCGACGCGGCATGGCGGCGCGACCCGGCGGCCGGACGGCAACCGGAGATGGCTGATTTCACAGGGAGTCTTGAGTTATGCAGATGCGCCGGTGCGGTCGGTAAGACCCAACTGCCGGATATCGAGACGGTGCGACGAGTCGACCGGGTGGCCGGTCGGGTCGTATGGCAACGACGCCAACCGCGGCGCGCGGAGAAGCAGGTCCAACGCCTGGACGTAACCGTCAAGCACCGGATCAGGATCAATGCGGTTCGCCACCCAGCCGGCGAACTTCAATCCCGAAGCACGAATGGCCTGCGCTGTCAGCAGCGCGTGGTTGATCGCGCCGAGACGCACCCCCACAACGAGGATCACAGGCAAATCCAGCGCTACCGCCAGGTCGGCCATGGTCTGGCGCGCCGATATCGGAACGAGCCAGCCGCCCACACCCTCCACCACCACGCAGCGGGCCAGACCGGCGAGTCGCGCATAGCATTGGCGAATATGGGTGAGGTCGATTGCGATGCCTTCGGCCCACGCGGCCAAGTGGGGGGCGGTCGCGACCGCGAACGCATAGGGGTTGACGTCTCCGTAGTCCGCGCACACCGGGCTTGCGGCGCGCAGCGCTTCGGCATCCGCGCTCCGCAGCCCGGCTGCGCGCGGTTCGCACCCGCTCGCCACCGGCTTCATTCCAACGGCCGGTATGCCCCGCGCCGTCAGCGCCGCAAGCAGGGCGCAAGAGACATGCGTCTTGCCCACGCCCGTATCAGTCCCGGTGATGAACCATCCGCCCATGCGGTCCCTCAGCGCCGGCTCCGGCCAAGACTGCTCAGCGGGACCGCGACCGACCCGTCCCGACGCCGCCGGGCGCCGTCCGCGGATACGGGCGCCCAAGCATGGCCATAAACAACTTCATAACTCACCGGGACCCGTCCATCCACGTCAGCCATTGCCTCGTAGGCACTACGAAACCCGGCGAAACGACGCTTCCCGGTGAGACCTGCATGCCTGTGGCGAACCACGTTATGGGCTCCGATCGCTTTCAGGTCCCGCAACACGTCGAGAACGCCCGGATAGGTCAAGATTATGCGCTCCACATCCACAACGGGCTCGGCCAGGCGCGCACGCACCAGTGCGTCACCTAGGTCGTGCATGTCGACGAAGTCGTGCACGTGCGGATCGGCGTCCACGCTGCGCCAGGCCGTACGCAGTTCACGCAGAGTGTCCGGCCCGAAGCTGGTAAACAACAGCACTCCGCCAGGACACAATACACGCGCGATTTCGGCGAACACCGCATCCGGGTTGCACCACTGCAGTGCCAAATTGGAAATCACCATGTCGATCGATCCGGACGCGAATGGCAAGGTCTCGGCATCGCCGCACACGTAGCACTCGCGCACGCCGCTTCCGGTCCAGACGGACTTCCGGACCCGGCGCGCCGCCGCCTGCGCCATCGCCAGCGCGATATCCACACCGACGACGCGTGCGCGCGGGTAACAGCGGGCCAGCGCCCGCGTGCAGTAACCAGTGCCGCTGCCCAGATCGAGAATGCAGTCCGGCTGGAGTTTTATCAGGCCGAGCCGCTCGATCAACCGGTCGCCGATTTCGCGTTGCAGTATTGCCGCGGAATCATAGGACGACGCTGCCTGCTGGAAGGCGGCGCGCATGCGGCGCTTGTCCAAGGGGCCTGCCGGATCATTCATTCAGGAACGCCTCGACTGTCGCCAGGAATTCATCGGGATGAGACAGAAATGGCGCGTGGCCTGCGGAAGGAAGCACCCGGTGGGCCGCCCCAAGGCTGCGCGCCAGCGAGTGGGCGGCAGCAACCGGCACCAGCCGGTCGTGCGCGCCGTGAATGACCAGACCGCGAATCCGCAGATCCGCCAGCGCCGCACGCAGATCGGTCGTGCGCAAAATAGCGAGGCCGGCCTCCAGCGCGGCGGGGTCCGGCTCCCCGTACCGAAACAGTTCCGCGCGGAGCTGGCGCACCAGCGCAGAGGAATCGCCGTCCCCGCCCAGCTGCAGGCTCAGGAACCGCTGGAGGGTGGAACGGTACGAACATCTGAGATCGCGAGCAAAGGCATCCAGGGTATCAGCCTCCATGGCCCACGGCCAATCCGGCGCGCGCACGAAACACGGGGTCGCGCCGACGAGCACGAGGCTGTCGACCCTTTGCCGGTGGCGCGCACACAGACGAAGCAAGACCGTTGCACCCAGAGACCACCCGAGCCAGCTGGCCGTAGTGGGAACGAGCTCCGCCAGCGCATCCGCGAAGCTGTCGATATCGCCTGCGTGGATCCCTGCACTCCGTCCGTGCCCCGGCAGATCGACCACCGTTACGCGAAACCGGGCGGCCAGCGCGGCCGCGACTCCACTCCAGATGCCGCCGTGCAGGCCCCATCCGTGCACCAGCACCAGTTCAGGACCGCTGCCGTACGCGGTTCGAAACAACGTGCTCACGGAGCAGATTCCGCAATCTGGACCAGCGCTTCAAGCAGCGACTCGACCTCGGCCTCCGTGTGCGCTGCCGACAAGGTCACCCGCAGGCGCGCTGAATCCCGGGGGACGGTTGGTGGACGTATGGCCGGCACGAGTATGTCCTGCTGCCGCAGGATCCGGGCCGCTGCCAGCGCAGCATCCGAGCTGCCCAGCACAACCGGCTGGATCGGCGTTGCCGACTCCATGACATGCAGACCAATCTGGCGCGCTCCGCCCTGGAACTGGTCAATGCGCGCGCGCAGGTTTTCCCGGCGCCAGGATTCCGTCCGCACCAGCCGCAGACTGGTGCGCGTCGCCTCCGCCACCGCCGGGGGGATGGCAGTCGTATATATATAGGTACGTGCGCGCTGGATCAGCGTTTCGATGACTTCCTCATCGGCCGCCACAAACGCCCCGAAGGTTCCGAATGCCTTGCCGAGCGTGCCCATGAGAATCGCCGGCGGCTCGACCGGTTGCCCAAAAAACTCGAACGAGCCGCCACCACGGGCTCCGAGGACCCCCATGCCATGGGCATCATCAACAACCAAGCGCGCGCCGTGCGTCCGCGTGAGTTTGGTCAGCGCCGGCAACGGAGCCATATCGCCATCCATGCTGAATACACCATCAGTGAGCACTAACTTCGCGCCATCGACCGCCGTCAGCAATGTCTCCAGGCGCGCTAGGTTGGCGTGCGGATACCGCCTTGAGGAAGCCTGGCACAACCGGGCTGCATCGATCAGAGAGGCATGATTGAGCCGATCCTCGAAGACCGTTCCATGTCGGTCCATCAGCGCATACACAACTCCGAGATTGGCCATGTAGCCGGTGGAGAAAAGCAAAGCCCGCGGAGCACCGACGAATTCGGCCAACTCCTCCTCCAAAGCATGGTGCGCCTGGCTGTGGCCGCTGATGAGATGGGACGCCCCGGCACCAACCCCATAGCGTGCCGCGGCCGATTGGAATGTTTCGACCACCTGCGGATGATTGGCGAGCCCGAGATAATCGTTGCTGCAGAAGCTCAGACAGGCGCGTCCGCCGATCACCACCCGCACGCCCTGGGCACTTTCCAGGATTTCACGCCGCCGGTAGAGATTTCGGGCGCGCAGGTCCTCGAGTTGTGCCCACAACTGTGGATCGGTCTGGTCACTCCGTATCATGCATCGGCACATCGCTAGGCGGTTGCTGGGTTCCGTGGCGGTCACTTGCGATCAACCCGATATCCGGGGCCGCCCGAACGTTACGCCACAATGGAAAAATGGAGTCTAACGGTCCGCTGACCATAGTCAACTTTGAATGGGAAGTTCAGTGTACAGTTGCCCTGATATTAGGCAAGTTAACGCGGCAGCGGACATCTCGTTTGTCTGGCCGGTGGGGATGCGGACAGCGCGCGATTGTACCGACAGCCGAGGAATCAGAAGGGCCTTCGCCGGCTTCCGGTTCGGCCATGATCTGGCCCGGCAAGGACAATCACGGACCACCGGCGCTGACACGCCGGCGCCTGCCTCAGCCAGCAACGGGCCGGGCCGTGGAAAACGCCGCCACTTGGGAGCCGTCCTGTATCGGGCACGCCATGCCGGCCTTATGCCACAGCAAGGCTGATCGGTTCAGGGATGGCGCGCGGGGTCCGGTTTACACCCTTGCTCCGACCATCACTGAAAGCCCCGCCCGAGACTCAGGCTTTTGCCATCTCGCCGGGGTGGGCGTGTTTCACTGCGAGGCTGTAGATATGAAGAAGATCCTCTTCGCTCACGTCAATATACGACTGCATCTCGGATAGCGCGTAGACCAGGTCGCTGTGGCGGATAAAGCATTTTTCCGGCACGTGGAGATTGGATTCGACCTCCCGGACATGGGCTTCTTGTTTGCCACGCAGGGCCATATTGAACACCACGGCCACGCCGAGCAGGATGGCCGCATTCAGCAATACCGGGAAAAGCACATAGCCGAAGCCCAGCGAATGCACCGCCGCCCCACCCATAACGGCAAAGAAAGCCGTGGCTCCGCCCGGCGGGTGCAGGCAGCGCAGGTAGTACATGGCCGTGATGGCGAGCCCCACGGCAAGAGGCGTAGCCACGATGGGATCAGGAAAGACCATGGCGCACAGGACGCCAATCAGGGCCGAAACGCCGTGACCGCCGAGCACTGCCCAAGGACTGGAAAAAATGCTGTGTGGCACCGCGTAGAGCAACACAGCGCTCGCCCCCATGGACGCAACCACCCCAATCAGAATGTGATTGCCAAGCACGGCGTGGCTGACCAGCATCGTCATGCCGATCCCGAGGACTCCGCCCAGACCGGAGACCCATTTTTCGCGATGTCCCGGTACCGGTAGTCTTGCCACAGTGGGCGTCATAAAGAATTTCAACATCAGTTCCATGTGCGTTTTTTGAAATTTTAACCTGTTGTCTTATGTACAAATATTTTTGTAGTCCCGCGGGTTCGCCAATTTCAATAAGGCATCGCGCTATGGATCTGCCGGGGATACGCCTGTTGTCTTGATATAAATACGTCGGCGCCGGAGTTTACGACCGGTAGCGCGACGGACCGGGAGTCTAAGGGACTTGAAATGACTATAAAAACAAAATATTTTGGCGCTTTCTATCGGCATTTCCGATAAATGGATACGATTCAAGCACGCACGTTCTTGCATGTGGTAGCCGCCGGCAATTTTCTCAGCGCAGCGCGAAACCTGCACGTCTCCCAGTCTACGGTAAGCGCTCGGATACAGGCGCTCGAACGTCTGCTCGGGGCAAAGCTGTTCCATCGCAGCAAACAGGGGGCTGAGCTCACCCCGGCAGGGAAGCGGTTTCTTCGACATGCCCAGGCCCTGACGAGAACCGTGGAAATCGCCCGCCAAGACGTCGGGTTGCCGGAAGGCTATTCCGCCGGCCTGACCCTGTGCGGGCGAATCGCACTGTGGGACGGATTTCTGTCCCGCTGGGCAGCATGGATGCGGGAAGTCGCTCCGACCATTTCCTTGCGATTGGAAATCGGCTTCGAATCCGACATCATGCAAGGACTCATCCATAACACCATCGACATCGGCGTAATGTACACGCCCGAAGCGCGTCCCGGCCTGGTGGTTGAACGTCTTTTTGATGAAGCCCTGGTCCTGGTCTCCGCAGATCCAGACAGTCCCTGGCCAGACCCCGGTTACGTGCACGTGGACTGGGGTCCGGAGTTTTTTCACCAGTTTTCAGTGCAATACCCGGATCATCCCCCTCCGGCGTTCTACGCGAACATTGGCTGGCTGGGCATTCGTATTCTTTTGCAAAGAGGCGGTTCCGGCTATTTCCCCCTGCGCGTGGTTTCGAAAGCCCTGGAGCAAGGGAAGCTGCATCGGATTCAGGGTGCACCCTCGTTCCGCCTGCCAGCCTACGTGGTGTATCCAGCAACACATCCAGAAGCGTTTCTCGAACAAGCCCTGGAAGGCATGCGCTCGCTGGGGCACGAGGAACGGCGCCGAAAAACCTGAGACGTCCGCCGCCGGCATAGCCCGGTTGTGCCGGCGGTGACAGATCGGCTTTATGCTTTATCAATGCGGCTCGAGATGGGGACTACCCCATTACACTGGCCGAGCCGGTTGCCCCTGCGACGAAACAACTGCAGCCAATCTCGCTGCATGACCGTCTAGATTCACTAGCCCGTCTTTCGCTATTCGCCACCGTCAGCGAGGCTAACCGATTGATTTTCCTTGAGGTAGCCCGCGCCTGTCTGCACTACACGGCCCGTTGACGGCGAGCTGCGGTGGCGAGCGCTTTCGCGGTGATTTTTGGAGGCGGTTGCGCCGGCAACTGGAGCGCGAGGGCATCGAGCAGCACCCGATGCTCTGGTTCCGGTTGCGTGTAACGCGAGAGCGTGAGGCGGCGCCCATCGGTGGTCGGGATCTCGACATCGACCATCTGGATCGTCTTGAACTTCTCGAGCACCGAGCGCGGCGTGAGTCCCGGGGCGCGGCGCTTGAGCTGATGCTTCAAGGTGACCTGCAGGCAGTAGGCCAGGAAGGCGACGAAGATGTGCGCCTCGATGCGATGGATCAACTGATGGTAGAGCGGCCGGATCGCGAGGTCATGCTTTAATTCCTTGAAGGCCTGTTCCACTTCGGTGAGCTGCACATAGAAGGTCCAGAGCTTCGCGGGATCCTCATCGGTGAGATTGGTGCGAAGCAGGTAGCGTCCTTCGCGCCGCCGTTGCTTACGCAGCTTCTGCCGATCGAGCGCGAAGCGGAAGGTCCTCTTGTCAACGACCTCCCCAACCTCGGGCAGCGTGAGTGCGATGAGACCCGCCGCGCGCCCGGCGGTTTTCCTGGCCACGGCAATTTTCATCAGCAACTGATCACGCTTCGGCGGTCTGGCTTGCAGTTTCTTGAGCTGAGCGATGTAACGCCTGAGCCGCTGGCGGCGCATCGCACGCTCCTTGTGCACGCGTTTCTCGCTCATCGCCAGGACGTAGGTCTCGCCCGCGCGGGGCAGGCACTTGACCTCAACACCGTCGCGCACCCGGGCCCAGGGCCTGGTGAGGAGATCGGCCTCGAGGGCGGTGAGCCGTCCCTTCGGTGTGCCTACCAGATACGAGACGCCCATTTGGCGCATTTCCCCGAGGGTTGCCTCCGTTGGCACACCTCGGTCCATGCACCAGATCCGATTGGCTCTTCCGTAACGCGCCTCGATCTTCGCGAGGAAATCCCCGAGTGTCGTGCAATCGGCGGTGTTGCCGGAGAGCACTTCATAGCTCAAGGGGAAGCCCTCAGGCGTCACGATCAGCGCGATGACCACCTGGCGGCAATCGGAGCGCTTGTCGCGACTGTATCCGTATTGACGCTTGTCTTCTTCCTCGCGCGCCGTGTCGGACTCGACGTAGGTCGAAGTGAGGTCGTAGAGCAGGACATCGAAGGTGACCGCGAAGAGCTCGCCCCAGCGCTGGGTCAAGAAGGCGATGAGATCGTCCTTGTGCGGCAGCACCTTGTCGAGACAGCGATAGAGCGTGTCTTTGCTGGCGAGCGCAAAATCGGCATCCAGAAGGTCCGCCATGGCGCTACCGGTGAACCAGTGCCGGTGCAGCCGCCACTCGGATCCCGGATCAATCAGCCGGTAGGTGACAAGCGTCTGCAGTACGTGCGTCCAACGCGTGCCTTTGCGCGAGCGCGGCAGGCGTTCGCTCCAGAATTCACCGAGCTTGAGACTGTCCCACAACACACTGGCGAGCCAGCAGGCACCCCATTGGCGCGGGTGATGTAACGTGAGTTCGTTTAATCGAAGACCCACCACATCGGTATCGCCCATGGGCACCGAAGTCTCGGCGAAGAGCGCGACCTGGCGGCTTTGGCCTTCATCGAGGACCTCAATCGTTCTGCGCCAGGCCTCCTGTTGGGTGTCGTTGATCTCCCCCAGGTAAAGAACGTGGCGTTGGGCAACGCGCCCATCCCGCAGGCGGCGGTTCTCGACGAGACTCCAGTAACGATGGCTCTTGCCGTCTTTGCGCCGCTGTGTGCATTTGAGAAACATGCGCGCAGTGTAGAAAGATTCCCGCGCGCTGCAAGCACCAAGGTCTTACCTACACGCGTTTCGCAGCGGAGACACCCGGGTGTCTGCTCGCTCGATCAACAGCTTAGCCGGAAGCGCGCGGCAGAAATTGCGTGTTCTGGGGGTCGAATAGCGAAAGATGGGCTAAAGCGTCCGCCATCCCGCCAGAACGGTGTCCGTCATGCCTGGAACGCGCACGTGGGCGTTCCAGGCCTTGGCGGCCACACCGTCGAACTCCGCGTAATATACCCTGTCGGATTGGCCGCTTTTGTCAGGAACGTCCGGCAGTGTCAGGGCCCGGTGAGGAAGTTGGCGGCATTATCGAGGTGGGCATTCTCGTACACGGCAGAAGAACCAGAAGAAGAACCAGATCGCGCAGAACTTAGCTACACCGCGCGTATGGCTGTCGTTATCTACGGTGGACTGGGTGGTTTGGCGATTCTTATCGCACCGATAAGGCCGGTCCTATATGCATGGGCCACCGCCTTTCTCATTACCGTCTTTGCGCTCGTCACTCCCCGGAGCGTCCGTCGGATTGTGGGGAGCGTTATAGGCACCAACCTGTTCCTTTTTCCCCAGCTGGAATCTTGCTGCACAGCCAGCCAACGGCCACATTCTCCCGGCTTGCCCCAACGGCACCGGAATCTCGGGTGCGGCATTTTTTTCGTGTGGCCTGGCATCCCCGGGGCGGCTTATACCTTAAAGATCCAGTTCGGGCGCCGTCTAAAGGAACCAAGCTCCGATACATAACGGCTAACCTTGGATAAAGCAATTTACGACAATTCATTCTGTTCGCGGACTCACGCAAAATCAAAACGAATACATCACTCGGATCGCCCCGAAGAGCGTGGCGGGTGTATTGCCCCCTCCGGGATGGGTCCAATACTCGAGATCGGGCTGGACGGTCCACCCATGCGAGGCATCAAACTGATAGTACCCTTCGATCTCGCTTTCATAGTTATGCGTGAATGTGCTCTGTGCCGTGAGCAGGCTGTCACTGAAGGCCAGGCCGATCTCATCATGGGGGCGTGAGGCGAACGGCCCGGCCCAGACTAGCCCTACGCCGATATGCCGCCGCACCGCGGCGACCGCCGCCGGCGCGGAGCCGAACTGAAGGAACATGCCGATTCCGCGATCCGTAGAACTACCTGGTTGCCACAATTTGTCGCTAGCGATGAGGTATGTGCCATTGGCATGGTGCACGGTGCCACCTCCGAAGCGCCTGAAGCGGCCGGTGTCGACCCACGCCCCGACCTGTAGCTTCATAGGCAAGCCGCGCCAACGCGTTGCCCACGCTTCTTCGCTGACGATAAGCTCGCCGCCGGGGTCGTAGGAGAGCTCCGTTTCGTGATCGTTGAACACCCCGACCGAGAATGACAGGCTGCGGTCGGGGTGTACGAAGACGTCACCACCCCAGGCGCCCCTGGGGTAAGTCGGGAGCACGAACGTGGCGATCGATGCGTCTGAGGAGAAATCAAGGGATAAGAAGTTCTGTCCATACGGGACCGTGAAAAATCTATCGTCGACGTACATCAATCCGACCTGCAGCTGAACCCTGTGAGCCATCAGTTCCTGCTTATACCAGGCACGATCGATGGAGGTTTCCTGGTACGCATCCATGTTGTCCGGGTCAGCGATTGCGGGGACCTGATGGGTAATGACGCTCGGTCCGCTGTGGCTTTGCATGTCAAGAAACAGCGTTCCGCCAGGCCAGCCGATCAACCTTTGTGTGTTCGCCGTGGCATAGATATCGAGCAGCATCTGCTCGTCGAACCCGAGAGAGTCGGGAAGACCTCCCGAAAAGACGTGCGAACCGTCCGCTTGCACGAACCCGCCGAGCGTGACGCCATGGTCTGCAAGAACCGAGGTCGCGCTCGATATCGGGCCGAGCGCAGCGAATGTTGGCGTCGACAGTGCCGACAGCGCCAATGCGCCGGCCAGCACGACAGTCGATGGCTTGCCTGCGCGCTGATGGCGACGGCAAGAATTCTGTTGCCGCTGCCGACGATGAAATAATAAATTCTCGCGCAGATTGTGAACGACCACCTTCAGTCCCGTGACTATTCCACGCGACGCAATATGAAGTGCCAGCCACGCCGGACCCATCCTGTCCTTAATGGAGCGGGAGAAAATAACGGCCACAATTACGCCGAGCGCTATTTGGGCGCGATGGCGTAGCGCCATTCGCCGCTAATTTCGCGATATTTGATGTTGAGAGACCGCATTTTGTTCTTGGATACTTTGGCCCTGCTCCTGTCAGGGCGTCGAGTACGGGCCAAATCGTCTTGGCGAACGCCTCTCGCTCCTTCTTTCATCGTGGATCGATGCTCCTGAGCGGCTGATCCATACCGCATCCAATAACAAACTGGATCTACCGAGTTGGGATCGTGCCCACAAGAAAGAGAAACCCGAACGTAAAGTTTCATTGGAAGGCCGGTCTTTAACAGAATGTTGATAAATGCCCCATAATTACCATTATCTCACGTGCCAGCATGCGTCGGCCCCCGGCGAGGCGCTCACATTGGCAGTTCGGTGTCGGCTCATGGCTGACTCGATTTCGTTTGGGCGGGCGGGCTCATGTCGTAGGTGTGGGCGGCAGGTTCGCAATTCACAGCGGTTTGTAAGCGGCGCAGGCCAAATGGGCGGCGAACGGCGTTTGGGTCTGTTCTACGAAGCGGGTCTTTCCGGACCCGCCCTCCTTCTCTTATTGGTAGCGTTGCCCCTATGACAACCTCGGGAGACAGTTGTTCGGCCATTTTATCAATGCCCCGTTAACCGACCGGTAATGAACCGGTTTTGCCATTGGCACTGCCCTGTCGGCAATCGCACCCAGTCCGCCCGTACCAGGCGGTGCGCATTTTGGATCGCTACCTGAGGCGCCGACGCATGGGCCTGCAGATCCCGGTCAAGCGTGCCTATGAGTGCAACGATACCGTCATTGTCCGGTGACTGAAGGAGAAATATACGGCGATCGCCCGGGCTGCAGACCGCGAAACGGCGGTCCTTTGCTGGAGATTAAGGGTGACTTAACTAGCCTCATATCGCTGGGATGAGCCCCCCGCGCGGGCAAGACGCCCGTTATCCGGGCCACGGCCAGCGCTTTGGCTGCACATGATCCTAGCCATCACAAAAAATGGTGCTCGCCTTCACGGTCTTGTTGAGCAGGCTTGAGGAGCCCGTGTTCGTTGAGTTCCTCAAGCGCTTGCTCAAGCAGATCGAGAACCGCATCTAACTCATCGTTAATGTCCATATGGCGCACCGGTTCGGCGAGGTCCGCCGGCGGGTGGACCAGAACCAAAAGCGGCTGTGGGCTCATTTGGATTCCGAGTCACTGTCCGGAACTCAACCCCCGACAAACTGCTCAACCAGGACGTCAAGACCAACGGCCTTGGGAAGAGCCGGACGACGAACCGAGCTGAACTCATGCACAGCGTGCGCCGCCATCTTTACCTGCCGCCGACGCAGTCCCAGGCGATTTAGAACTTATTTAAAAGGAAACATGATGGTTATGCGGCCGGTGTAAAGCACGTACTACTTGGTGGTCGGCTCAGCAACTTAGTTCCATTGATTCTCAGGCCGCTATCCTTTAGTCGTTGACCTGGCTTGCCTGCAGGATGGCACAGAGTTCCGCCACGCCGTGGCGGTAATGCCGGGCCAACGCAAAATAAATACACCAGGTCGATTTCGCGTATCATTCAACGCCCTTGGCCGACAGGCTGATAAATTGATATTCGGCTTTGGTCGCGGCAGTCGCCACGGCGAATTCGCAATGATCACGCTCATGCGTGGGTATTGATCCGGTCGTAACATCGAAAAATGATGAAGCGACGCCAAAACTTCGCTGAAATGAACGGCCAACGAAGCATGGGAAGTCGAGTGGAAGGTCATGCCTCCGAGCCAATTTCCATCGCCCCTGCCGCTCTGCAGGCTGCGGATCCGTAAAGGATGGCGGCGCCGATTGCATCGCATTGGCAGAACGCGGCCACACCAATGTTCCCCGTTCACCAGCAGCGTCCGCGCGACGTTTCGAATGGATCGTGCTCCTTTATCTTTGTTCTATTTCCGCTGCCGAATGCGTCCCGCAGGAGATCGCAATGAAATCATCTTTGGCGTCGTGCGCACGAAACAGTAACGTTCCGGCGTTACCGGTTACAACCCATCGGCCCATTCGGATTCATCTGCCTGTCACAATGAATCGGCTATCTAGGCACAAAACTTGCTCATTTTGACAGACCAATATCACCATCAAGGTATCAGGCATGAAGCGCTATGTTCCTGTCAGTCACGAACCAGTCACCGCTGCGCATCTTCTGCGCGAGGTCGCAGCAGTGCCTCCCGAGACGAGCGTGACGGAGGTTTTTCAACGCTTTGACAGAGACGAGAACCTGATTGCCTTGCCCGTCGTTGCCGATGGCCGTCCGATCGGCATCATCAACCGCCGCAAAATCATAGAACGATTCGCACGCCCCTATACGCGGGAACTGTTTGGACGCAAGCATATTACCGAATTCATGGAACCATCGCCTTTCGTCATTGACATCCGCATGGATCTCGCCGACCTAAGCAAGGTGATTCTGGAAGCGTCGACGCAGCTCATGTATGACGGATTCATTATCACGGCCAATGGCCACTACGCCGGCATGGGGGCGGGACATGATCTGCTGCGCACAATTACTGAACACAACCATGCCCACCTCTATCAGCTGGCGCACTACGATACGCTCACCGGGCTGCCGAACCGCCTGCTGTTCCTGGATCGCCTCAGCCAGGCAATGGCTCACGCCCACCGGGCTGAGCGGCTGGTGGCGGTGATGCTGCTCGATCTCGACCGGTTCAAGGCCATCAACGATACCTTGGGTCACTCGATGGGGGATCTGCTGTTGCGGGAGGTGGCAGGGCGACTGCGCGGGTGCATCCGCGAGGGCGATACAGTTGCGCGCCTCAGCGGTGACGAGTTCGCAGTGTTGCTTCCAGAGCTTCGATACATCGAGGACAGCGGCATTGTGGCCCGCAAGATTCTCGAAAAGTTGTCCCAGCCGTTTCCTCTGGATGGCCACGAAGTCTTCATCAACACAAGCGTTGGGGTCACGCTGTATCCTTTCCATGAATCGGTGGATGCACTGTTGCGAAACACCGATATCGCCATGTACCACGTCAAGCGACGCGGCGGCAACGGCTACGAATACTATACCGACGAGATGATCACAGATTCCCTCAAGCAGCTGTCGCTCGAGGGGGCCCTGAGACGGGCCTTGGAGCGGGAGGAATTCGTGTTGTACTATCAGCCCCAGATAGATCTCGCGCGCGGACACATTGTCGGGGCCGAAGCGCTGCTGCGCTGGCGACACCCCGAATGGGGGCTGGTCTCGCCAGGCGATTTCATTCCTTTGGCTGAGGAAACCGGCCTGATCGTGCCGATCGGGAAATGGGTCTTGCACACCGCTTGCCGCCAGGCGAAAGCCTGGCAGGACGCCGGCCACCCCCCGATCTCAATGGGGGTCAATGTTTCGGCTCGGCAATTCTACCGGGAAGATTTTATGGAAGTCGTTCGGGAAGCACTTGCGACCACGCAGCTTGATGCACGGTGCCTGGAGATCGAACTAACCGAGGGCACCTTGATGCAGAATAGCCACGCCACCACGACGATGCTCAAAAGTCTGCACGACATGGGGGTACATCTTTCCATCGATGATTTTGGCACTGGATACTCGTCGCTCAGTTACCTGAAACGCTTTCCAATTGACCGGATCAAGATAGACCGCTCCTTCGTAACTCATATCACGTCGGACCCCGACGATGCCGCGCTGGCTTCTGCAATTATTGCCATGTCGCATGCCTTGGGCATCCAGTCCGTAGCCGAGGGCGTCGAGACCCGCGAGCAGGTGGGATTTCTGCAGGACCGGAGCTGCGACCAGATGCAAGGATATCTGTTCAGCCGTCCGGTACCTGCTGCAGAGTTCGGACAGTTCTTCGACAAGGCCGCAGGAGACTGTGTCTGCGAATCCCTAGGGCTGGGACAGACCTGTCTTCCCTTTCCCTCCATTCGGGCATGATCGGTGGGTGCGCGGCGGAACCGCTACGGACGTTCGGGAGCCTCATTGGTGCAAGCCAAGGCCGTAATGGCCTACCAAGGGGATTGGCAGTGCCGGCTTCCGTGGTTTCGTCGACGCATGACTACCATGATCTCGAATATGGGGCGGATAGAACGGAACGTCGGCGCGGCACTCCAAACCGCCCACCGAGCAGTCCAGGATGCGACTGCATTGTTGTGCGATGGAACCATGCCCTGGTGGTGCAATTATTTCGGCGCGCTCAGGAGGGTGAGTGGCCGGCCCGGGCTGTCAGTAGTGGACGCCCGTTGAATTTCATCCGCGGTCGATCCCGCGTTTGTTCCGGCTGTTGATACCGGCCGCGATGTCGTAAAGACGCAGACTCGACCTGGAATCAGGTTGATTCGGCGGATTAATTATTCACGCAAACATATCAACGTTGTCGGATCATTTTTTCCTGTAAGCCAGCAATAAGCCGCGCCGGTTGCTGCGGGGTATCGGGATATTGCGAAAGAGCGGGCCAATAACCTGACCGAAGGCATTCGAGGCCTGACCCGATCCCCGTTGCGCCTGTCATCTGTAAACCACGCCCGCTTCCTGCAGTCTTGTCAGCGCGCTCACCCCTTCCGGGCACGCTGAGTCCGATCGCCTGGGTACCCCCTAACCTTAGATATGGCCCTCTCCGATCTCGCAGCCAGATTTACGCGGATCTGGACCGCCAATCACACCTGTGCGATCGCCCTCCACGAATTTCAGAATGGAGGAAAGCCCATGGCGCAGAGCCTTTTGCTGCTTGGCAGCGCTGGTTCCGACAAGGCGGTTTTTGATCTGCGGATGGATGAGAGAGGTATCGTGAAAGCGCCCGAGCAGGCCGTTCGTTACGGCACGCGAATAGCCCATCCAGAACAGCTCGATTGTACGAGATGGGGCGAGCGCCGAATCGCCTGGCTGTTATCCCATAACTGTCCGTCGGCGACCGGTGACAGTCCGCGTCGGCGCGCATCGGGACTGTACTCTCAATGCGCCTGGCCACCAGCGGCATATGACCGCCCCGCGGATTTCCGGCAATCAGACCCGGCCGTATCGGGTCGGATGTGGAGTAAGGGTTCCGCCGGCACCGGTTCACGGCTCGCCCTGCGTCCCTGTTTCGATGATCCGGCGGAACCACTCACGGTTACCATCGCAACTTTCATGCCGACCCGGCGTGATATGCAAGCGACTGAAATTGTGAGTATTTATGCGGGCACTGGGGAGTCAAGCTTTACACCGAACCGGTTGTGACATGACAGAATATACCGATGTGGCAGGCCCGCGTACGGTCTGGATCCAGACCATTGTGCGACCACCAGGACCCCGGTTTGAGCCTCGCGGATATAGAACGGTTCGAGGACGATTTTACCCAGCGTTTCCCGATCCGGCATCGGTGAAGTATCGCGCCTGTCAAAATGGGCCAAGCGAAATACCGGGCGTAGCGGGATTTTTGTGCAGTCAAGCGAACAAGGACTGCTGTTTGTCGTACCCGCACTGCACGGCGGCGTTAGATTGGGCCGTCTGCCCTAGAGCACAACATAGCCCTTCGACCGATTCGCCCGGCACCACGAGCAGCATGTGCCGATCCGGAATCCGCTGGCCTTGCGTGCGATTTCCTTGCGATGCCGTGGCGAGAGAGGTGCCGCATCGGATCAGGGGTATCGCCGTGGCGTCATGTGCGTCTGCCTTTGGATGCCCTGGCCGCCCAAAGCATTTCTTGCGGACGAATCAAGCGCGTCCGCCAACGGCTGGGTCTCTCGGCAACTTGCCCTCACCGGGAAGATCGCTTGCAGACATCGGTCCGCTCCGGCACGCGCGGCCGGGCCCGACGGGCTGATTCGAACCGGCCCAAGGTGCGTTGCTTTGCACTTTTGCGGAATGTCCCGAGGAGGCCGGTGCTGATCCAGTCGGCCTCCAGCGACCAGCCCAGCCGGGCATCTCCCGGTTCAGAGCTACCCGCAAGTTGCCACGACCGAAAAGACCGTTTCCGGGCAGGAGGAATTTTTGCTCCTTGTCCGGGCGAAGGTGGCAAGCCGCCACCGCCTGGTCGATATCGCAGGGCGACCGTTCGGGGCGCGCGCTTTTTGTCACATGGATTGCATAGCCTCGGCGCTGGCTGCGGGCGCGTGTTCAAACTGGTGGCTCACAGGCATTTTATAGACGCAACCCCGATCGGAATTATGTTATTGAAAACAAATAATTACCGGAGTCCGACAGGCACCTTAGGCGCGCCGGCCCGTGGGTCGTCAGCGTCGGATTCGGGGTCGTTCCGAGATCGGCGCTGTGGCACGGATCTTGAACGAGAAATTATCCAGGCGGATATAGAACGGAAAATTCAAACGTCGATGCCACAGACGATCCTGCTGCTGGATGATGAGCCCGACAACATCGCGCTCATGGAGGAAACGCTCCGGAGAAAGCTCGGCGAGGTGTCGACCGTGGGCTTTGTTTCGCCGCGGGAAGCCCTGGTCTGGTGTGCCGGACACGAGCCGGATCTATGCTTGATCGACTACCGGATGCCCGAAATGAGCGGTATCGAGTTCATGGTTCGGGTGCGCCAGAACCCCCGTTTCAACGGGATTCCGATGGTAATGATTACGGGCATGGCTCCCGAGGACGTCCGGCCAGCTGCGCTGATCAGCGGCGCAACCGAGTTTCTGAACAAACCCATCAATCCGGCCGAAATGGTGGCGCGCTGCCGCAACCTGCTGGCGCTGCGGCAGAGCCTCTGTGACCAGCGCCAGCAGGCGCGCAAGCTTGGCGGCGAGGTGAGCGAAGCCGTGCGTGGAATTGCGATGCGGGAACAGGAAGTCATCATCGGCCGCCTGGTGCGCTTCAGCGAGGCGCGCGACGAGGAGACCGGTGGGCACATGCGCCGGATGGCTTTCCTGTCGGAGCTGGTTGCCCGGGAAATCGGGGAGAGCAGGGAGTTCTGCGAAATGCTCCTGCTTGCCGCGCCCATGCACGACATAGGCAAGGTCGGCATCCCGGACCGGATATTGCTCAAGCGCGGTAGCCTGGATGCGGTTGAGTGGGAAATCATGAAGACCCATGCCGCCATCGGCTACGACGTCCTGAAGGGCAGCGATTCGACGCTGCTGAACATGGGTGCCGAAATTGCCCGCTCCCACCATGAGAAATTCGATGGCCTCGGATATCCTCAAGGACTGAAGGGGGAATCGATTCCGCTCGTCGGGCGGATTGTCGCCGTTGCTGATGTATTCGATGCGCTTGTCAACGAGCGCCCGTACAAGAATGCGTGGGCCCCCGGAGACGCGTTTGACTTCATGCGGCGTGAGCGCTGCAAGCATTTCGATCCGGTTTGTGTCGATGCGATGCTAAAGCGTATCGGCGAGGTAATGGACATTGAAACCGAGTTCAGCGAGAAGCCATCGCCTGATGGTGGTTTCTCATCCCAGTCCTTGCGGCGCAAAGCATCCGGCGGCTGATCGCCGCGGTGTCTGGGGGCACCGCAGATTCCATCGCAGCGCACTCCATACGTCCGGCGGTGTTGCCGCCAGGCAATCCCGCTGGCCCTCGCCGGTCCGGCCACCTCGGGCCTATACGATGCGGAAGGCGATTCGAATGCGCTGATTATCAACTTCCCAATCGTGACCGCCGACGGCTAGCCGTATACCAGGTTGTACCAGATAAAGCCGAGCCGCTCCCGCAGCGCAGTGGCGCTCAACATCAGCCCTTTTGCCGACGGCAAGTAACCGAGCAGACCGGAATATCGCGGGCCGAGCGTGGCGAAACCTGTCGGCGCAGGGGTCGCTTCGATGCCGTTGGCATCGAATGCCCAAGCTGCGCGTCTCATGTGCCAGGCATTGGTGACCAGGTAGACGTTACGAATCTTGGCGGCCGCGAGCAGCCTGCGGCTGTAGCGGGCGTTCTCCCAGGTGGTCCGGGACTGACCCTCGACCCATCTGACGCGTGCGCCGAAATCCTGCTCAAGACAGTTCCGCATGAGGGCAGCTTCCGAGACGGATTGTCCGCCCCGAGACCCTCCGCTCACCAGTATCGGCAGGCCCGTGCGTCGCTGCAGCCAGGCCGCGTACCGCAGGCGCACGAGATCGATAGGTCCGACCGTGTCCCCCCCGTATTCGGGCGCGCTCGAATAGCGCCCGCCGCCGAGCACGACGATCGCCTGAATGTTCTTGCCTGGCTTCGTCAAGGTAGGACTCAACGGCGGGGCATAGGCCTCCAGGCTGGCCATGAGGTCGCGGCCGGTCTGAGGCAGGGACAGCGCAACCAGCGCCGCAGTAGCCAGACCGATGACCGTGGCGCCGACCCACGGCCTCTTCACGTGGAGCAGCAGGCCCAGCACAATAACCAGGATTATCACGCCTGGGGGCAGAATGAGCAGGGCGATTGCGCTGGTCCAGGTCGTGCTGATCATGATCTGCGTGCCTGCTGCTCGGCGTGGTACGAAGATCGTACCAGAGGGCCGCTGGCCACATTGCGGAACCCCATTTCGGAACCCATGGCCGCGAAATGCCCGAATTCCTCGGGCGTCACATAACGCCGGACCGGGAGATGATGGTCGCGGCTCGGTTGCAGGTACTGGCCGATGGTCAGCATCTGGCAACCGTGGTCGCGCAGATCGCGCATGGTGGCCTCGATCTCCTGGTTCGTCTCGCCCAGGCCGACCATCAGTCCGGATTTGGTGGGAATTCGGGGATGGCGAGCCCCGAATCTGCGCAGGAGTTCGAGGGAGTGGGCGTAGTCAGCGCCGGGGCGCGCCGCCTTGTACAGGCGTGGAACCGTCTCGAGGTTGTGGTTGAATACGTCCGGTGGCGCCTCGCACAGGACCTCGAGCGCCCTGTCTAGGCGCCCACGGAAGTCGGGCACGAGGATTTCGATGCCAATTCCCGGATTATGCGCGCGCAATGACCGGATGCAGGCAACGAAGTGTCCGGCTCCTCCATCCCGCAAATCGTCCCTGTCCACCGAGGTGACAACCACGAACCTCAGTCCCATGCGGGCCACGGTAAGAGCGAGGCTCCTTGGCTCCTGTGGATCAAGCGCCGCCGGACGGCCGTGCGCGACATCGCAGAAAGGGCAACGGCGCGTGCAGACATCACCCATGATCATGAACGTCGCGGTGCCGTGCCCGAAACACTCCCCGATATTCGGGCATGCCGCCTCTTCGCAAACCGTATGCAGCCCGTTGGAACGCAGGATGGACTTTAGGCGGGCTACCTCCGGCGTGATGGGGGAGCTGGCGCGCAGCCAGCGAGGCTTGGGAAGACGTTCGGTCGCCGGAACGATCTTTACCGGAATGCGTGCAGTCTTGGATGCGCCCTTGAGAGGATTCCGTCCCCGTCCGAACCCTTCCCTGTCTCCGGCGCCTTGATCGTCGTGTTGCATTATGGATGTTCCGCGGCGCTGCGTGTATTTTCATTGTAACCCAGATTGGCGCACAGTGCGTCAACCAGCGCCGCCCCGACTTCCTCGAACCCGGGGCTCGAAACGAGATCGGCCAGCTGGGTGACTTCCAGGCCGGGATAGCCGCAGGGATCGATGCGGCGGAACGGCCCAAGGTCCATGTCGACGTTCAGGGAGAGACCGTGGTAGCTGGATCCGCGCCGGATGCGCAGGCCGAGCTGCGCAATCTTCCGAAGTCCGACGTAGACACCGGGAGCGCCGTCGCGGCGCACTCCGGTAATGCCGTATGTCAGCAGGAGGTCAATGGCTGTTTGCTCGAGAATGCGCACGAGACCCTTGGGGCCGAGGCCGCGACGCCGCAGATCCACGAGCACGTAGGCCACGAGCTGACCTGGGCCATGATAGGTGATGTCGCCGCCGCGGTCAGTCCGGACTACCGCAATGCCCTGCGGATCGCTGGGCGCACGGTGCTTTGCGTTGAACCCCATCGTATACACGGGCGGATGCTGCAGGAGCCAGATCTCGTCGGCGTCGGAGGCCTCGCGCCGCTCGGTGAACGCGCGCATGGCAAGCCAGGTTTCACGGTAATCCATGAGCCCGAGCCTGCGGATGCGCGGTCTGTGCGGTCCGAATCCCGCGCTGTGCTGATCCTGGCTCATCGTTAGAGTGCCACCAGAACTTCTCCGCAGGCAGACAGTTCTTGGTAGATCGTGTCGAGCTGTTCGCGGCTGCGCGCGGTGATCGTCAGAGTAAGCGCTATGTACCGGTTTTCGCGGCTGGCGCGTGCCCTGACCGCGTGCAGGTCCTGGGGACTGACATGACGCGAAACGATGCCCTGTACCAGGGCTTCGAACCGCACGCTCTGCCGCCCCATGGCCTTGATGTCGAACCGGCACGGAAACGCCATCGGCGAGACCAGCGCCTCTGCAGCGTCGGCGCCGTGACCGTTCCCGGGGTCGTGAGCGTTCATTCGGTCTGGCCCTTGCGAAAGGCATGCTTGTACTCCTGGTAGAGCGCCTGCAGGCGGGCATGCAGCGGTCCAGGACGACCGCCACCGATGTCGTGGCCGTCAATGCGCACTATGGGCAGGATTTCCTTTGTCGAGCTGGTCATCCACACTTCGTCGGCCGAGAGCAGTTCGACCTGCCGTATTTCCCGCTCAGCGCAGGGAATATTGCTGCGATGCGCCAGCTCAATTACCAGATCGCGAGTGATTCCCGGCAGGATAAACGGTCCCTTGGGCGGAGTGGACAAAATGCCGGCCGATACGATGAAGATGTTGCTGGCGGCGCCCTCCGTAAGGCAGTCATTACGAATCAGGATAGCTTCGGCACAACCGCTCTCGACCGCCTTCTGCCGCATCAGGACATTCGCCAGCAGGGCGATCGTCTTGATGTCGCAGCGTGACCACCGCACGTCTGGTACCGTGATCGCGCTTACGCCGGCGAGGACCTGTTCGGGAGCCGGGTAGGCCAGCGGCTGCGCGTAGGCAAAGACCGTGGCGGCAATGCCGGAAGTAAACGCATGGTCCCGCGGCGCAACGCCGCGGGTGACTTCGAGATAGATCGACTGGTCGACGGGGCCGTGTTCCCGGGTGAGTTCACGGAAAACCTCTTCCCACCCGCCGTGCGTCATCGGATTCGCGATGCGGATCGCCGCAAGGCTGGCATCCAGGCGTTGAAGGTGGTGGGACAGACGGAACGGCCGGCCGCCGTACACCGGAATCACCTCGTATACACCGTCTCCAAACACGAACCCGCGATCGAATACGGAAATTCGGGCCGACTCGGCCGGTAGAATCTCGCCGTTAAGGTAAACCCGCGTGGGTAGGCCCATGTCCGTTATTGTCCAGACTGAAGTGACCGGTGTGAACGATTCCGCCCGCTGCCGATCCGACAGGCTCTAGGGGCGGGCTGCGCCGCATTATAGCGCGACCCGCCGGGGGAGGTGGACTGCCCTGCCGCCGTCGCCGGAGCCGCCAACGGTGCCGCACTGCCCGGCCGTCCCGCCGTACCCGCCGAGGCCCTGCTGTGGCTGCACCCAGATAATGGCCGGAACCCGGCGCTCCGTCGCGTCCGGTGCCCTGAAACCCGGTTCTTCGGCCGCGGCAACACGCCCGCGAGATCCGGTTCACTCCACGACGGCATAGGCGCCGTGAATACCGTAAGCGGCAATGCGCTGTGCAAGTCGGTCGCAGTCCGAGACGCTCGGCAGGGGGCCGATGCGCACCCGAAACAGGGCGGTGGGCCTGGAGTATGAGGGCTGTACGCAAACCTGCCGGAAATCCGCCCGCTCCAGCTGTCGGCGCAGGTCTTCGGCATGGCGCCGATCGGCGAAGGCGCCAACCTGAAGATAAAGCTCTGGTCGGGTCGGGGCGGCGGTCATCGTACCCGGTGTTCCGGTATCGGCGCCGGCTTCGGTTGTCATAGCCTGTGCCGGCTTAGGGTTGTCCCATGGCGCGATCCCGTCCACTTCGACCAACGCCGTGCCAGTACGGAGCATACCGAGTTTGGCCGCCGCCGCGTACGAGAGATCGATGAGCCGGTTGTCCAGGAATGGACCGCGGTCGTTGATGCGGACGATGACAGAACGGCCATTGGTCAGGTTGGTCACCCGCGCATAGCTCGGCAGCGGCAGAGTCCGGTGCGCTGCCGTCATCGCATACATGTTGTAGCGCTCTCCGTCGGAGGTAAATTTGCCGCGAAACTGCCGCCCGTACCAGGACGCAATGCCGCGCGCGTGGTAACCCGCCGCATTCTTCAACGGGTAATAAGTCTTGTTGAAAACCGTATAGGGTTGATTTCCTATTGGGCTGAGCGGCAATGGCTTCGGAACCGCGTTCGGGACGCTCATCACTTCCGCCAGAGGCCGGCGTCCGGGCCCGTCCTGTTCGTAGTAGCCGCCACGGTTGCGGGGAATGGTGCTGCAGGCGGCTTCCAGTAGCAGGAGAAGCAGCAGTGGGAGATGCCCAAGTGACCGGCGCCAGTCGTGCCGGATGCCATCGGGGTACGTGGATTCCGGCTCCGGGACGGCGCGCGACATCACTGTGTCATCATCTTGCGGTGGGTATGGATGCTCATCAGCATCCCAAAGGCCGCCATCAGCGTCACCGTCGCGCTTCCGCCATAGCTGATCAGAGGCAAGGGTACTCCAACGACCGGCAATATGCCGCTCACCATGCCGATGTTGACGAAGAAATACATGAAAAAGGTAAGGGCGAGCCCGCCGGCGAGCAGCCGTGCGTAGGTATCCTGCGCATAAAATGCGATCAACAGACTGCGCCCGAGGACGAACAGATACAGGCAGCACAGCATCAGTATCCCGAGGAAACCGAATTCCTCTGCGAAGACCGCAAAGATGAAGTCGGTCGAACTCTCGGGAAGGAAGTCGAGGCGGGCCTGGCTGCTTTTAAGCCAACCCTTGCCGAAAAAGCCTCCTGACCCGACCGCAATCATCGACTGAATCGTGTGATAGCCGGCGCCCAGCGGATCGGAGCTCGGGTTGAGGAGCGTGATGATACGCTGCTTTTGGTACTGGTGCAGGTGTGCCCACAGCAGCGGAGCGGCCATCCCCGCGATCACCACGACCGTCAATATGGACCGCCAGCTCATGCCGGCGAGAAACAGGACTGCCAGGACGGAACCCAGGATGAGCGCCGCCGTGCCCAGGTCCGGTTGCTTGGCGACCAGCAGGATGGGCAGCAACGAAATGGCACCGCCCAGCGCGATACTGCGTGTTTTGGGAGGCAGCGGTTCGCGCGCAAAGTACCACGCGAGCATCATCGGCATCCCGAGCTTCATGATTTCGGACGGCTGAAAGCGGAAAAGCCCCAGATTGAGCCAGCGTCGCGCCCCCAACCGCACGGATCCGACGACAAGGACGGCAACGAGCAGCGCCAGACCGATCGCGAAGATATAGGGTGACCAGCGCCGCAGCGTCTCCGGGCGTATCTGGGCGAACCCAACCAGCACCGCAAAACCGAGCGCCAGGCGGAGCGCGTGGCGCACCACCAGCGCCGTGCTCTCGCCGCTGGCGCTGTATAGCACAAAGATCCCGATCACCGACAACAGGCACAGGGCGAGAAACAGGGGCCTGTCGATATGCCAGCGCTGCCAACTATTCATGGTTCAGAGATTAGAGCAGAAACGGCAGTGCGCAAAGCCCTGCGGCCCGAAAGAGCATGTACGCCGCCATGCCGTGTTGTGTCACCGCACATGATACTGCACCTTCTTCGGGAGCTCTGCAGTGCCATCTGGCGACGAATGGTCAGGCAGAAGATAGGCGTCCATGACCTTGCGTGCAATCGGGCCAGCCACCTCGCCGCCGAAGCCCCCGTGCTCCACGATGACCGCAACGGCGATGCGCGGATCCGGCACCGGTGCAAAGGCAATGAACACGGCGTTGTCACGCAGGTTCTTTGCGATCTCCTTGGGGTTGTAGGCCCCGTTTGATGGCATGTCCTTCACCTGGGCGGTTCCGCTCTTGCCGGCAATCTGGTATGGCGCATTCCGCCCCATGAAATAGCCGGTGCCCTTGGGCGAACTTACGACATCGGCCATGTCGTGCACTATGTCTTTGAGGTAGTCCATGTTCTGCAGCTGGAAAGTGCGGCCCGGGACCGGCTTGAGATATGTCATGGCCTGGGTCGTCGGATTCTGGATTGCACGCACCAGGCGCGGTTTGAAGCCCACTCCGTGATCGGCGATCATGGCTGTGGCGTTGGCCAGTTCGAGCGGGGTGACGAGCATTGCGCCCTGACCGACACCCATGATGACCGTTTCGCCCGGATACCACGGCAGCCCATGGGCGGCCTTCCAGGCCGGAGACGGAACGAGTCCGGCCAGCTCTCCGGGAATATCAATGCCGGTCTTGGAGTTGAATCCAAACGCGTCGAGAATGCTGTCGATACGGCTGATCCCGAGATGCACGGCGAGGTTGTAAAAGTACACGTCGCAGGATTCCACGATCGCTTCGTGCAGATCGACTTTGCCGTGGCCTCCCTCGCGCCATGCCCAGCAGTGAAAAATATGGGTACTACCTGGCAGGTGATAATAACCCGGGCAGAAATAGGTCTTGTCCGGATTCAGACCGTCGTCGAGTGCGCCCAGGGCGAGGAACGGCTTGATGGTCGAGCCCGGTGAATAGCGACCGTCGAGCGCGCGGTTGAGCAGTGGTGCGTCCGGATCGTCCGTCAGCGCGCGGTAGGCCTTTGTGCTGATGCCGTCCACGAACGGGTTCGGGTTGTAGGTGGGGGTGCTCACGAATGCCAGTATGCCCCCATTTTTGGGGTCTATTGCGACTACAGCACCGCGGTGGTTGCCGAGAGCCTGTTCGGCCGCGGCTTGAGCCCGCGCATCGAGATTGAGGTAGATATTGTCTCCCGCTGCCGGCGGGATGCGGTCCAGGGTGCGGATCGCGCGGCCCTCGGCGTTGACCTCGATCTTCTTGATTCCGCTCTGGCCGCGCAGCAGGTTCTCGTAGCTGGCCTCAACTCCGATCTTGCCGATGTACGAGATGCCGCGATAGTCGGCGTCGTCGATGGTCTTGGCTTCGCTTTCGCTGATTCTTCCGACATAGCCAAGCGCCGCGACCGCGAGACCCCCTTGCGGATAGTAGCGTTCCAAGCGTGCATGCAGATCGGCACCGGTTAGCCGGTAGCGTTGCACGGCGAAACGGTCGGCCTCTTCCTCGGTCAGGTTGCTGCGCAGTACCAGGCTGTCAAAATGCGGCTTATCCCGCAGCTGCCGGTAGAAATTCCTGAGATCGCGTTGGTTGAGCGTTACGATTTTGCCCAGCTGCGAAAGCAGGGCTTTCATGTTCTTTACCTGGTCCGGAACGATTTCCAGGGTCAGGACCGGATAATTCTCGGCGAGCACGACACCGTTGCGATCGAAGATCAGGCCGCGCACCGGCGCGATCGGGACCGGATTGATGCTGTTTTCATTGGACAGTGTCATGTAATGGCGGTGGTCGACGATCTGCAGATAGGCAAGCCGCCCGATCAGCACCAACACCAGGAAGGAGATGATGACCACCACGCCCGATAAGCGCACATTGAACATGTGCGACTCGCGCAGGTAGTCCTTGATCGGTACGCGGGGCATGAATTCAGCTTACGCGCGCACGGCGTCGCACGTCCCTCAGGATTATGAACAGCCATGGCCAGATGAGCATGCTGACGACGCTCGACGTCCAGTACGACCATCGCACCGGGGTGTGCGCGACCAGGTCTGATATCCAGAGCACGACCAGGTGGTTGATGGCCACCAGGACAAGCACCGTCACCGCCTGCTGCCAACGCGGAAACATGCGCATACGCAGGTGCAGCTTGAGCGTGAGGAAGGCAACCAGCGTCTCAGCCAGCGCCCGCTCTCCGAGCAGGGAGCCGTACAGGACGTCCAGGATCAGTCCGACCGTCCAGCCGACGCCGACGCCAACGCGTTGTGGTGTCGCCATGCACCAGTAAATGAGCACCAGGGATACCCAGTCCGGACGAAACGGCCGGGCCCATTCCGGCCCGGGCAGCATCGTAAGGATCAGGGCCACGATAAAGGTGAGGGCGATTACCAGCCGGCTGCGATTGTTCGGCCTGAGGCTCATCAGAAACACCGGTGGAGGCGCAGGCATGCGGCAGCCCGTACGCGGAATCGTTTAATGTCCATGTCTGGTGCCGGAATCCGGTGTGCCGGGCGGTGACGCTCCCGCTTCGCTGGGTGCTATACCCCGCTTGGCGGCAACGGGCGCCTGGCTGCCGTCCCTCGATAGCGGCCTGGGCGGCGATGGCGGCGGCGCCTTTTCCGGCCTGGCCCTGGTCGGCCAGATCAGCAGCACCTCCTTGTTGTATTCGAGATGCGCGATGGGGCGGGCGTGTATGTCCAGGAAGGGTTCATTCGGGTTGTTGACGATGCTGGTGATGCGTGCCACCGGGTAACCAAAGGGAAACGTTCCGCCGATACCAGAGCTGACCAGAAGGTCCCCTACCTTGATGTCCGTCGGCGCGGTCAGATAGCGCACCGCGACGCGGTCCTCGTCGCCGGTTCCGAACACGATGGTGCGAAGGCCGTTGCGGGTATCCTCCACCGGAATGGCGTGACCAGGGTTTGTAATCAGCGTGACGCGACTCTGTTCCGGATCGACCTCGGTGACCTGGCCCATGATTCCGTGGTTATCGATGACCGGTTGCCCGTCACGGACCCCATCGCGGCTGCCCTTGGCGATGACGATCTCGCGCGTGAATGGTTCCTCGTTCACCTGCAGGATCTTGGCAACCACCGCCCGGTCCGCGACCAGCGCTGCGGAACCAAGCAGTTTCCGAAGGTGGGTGTTTTGAGCCTTGAGGGCTTCGTAGCGCTCCAGCTTTGCCTCCAGCAGCGACTGTCTGGTGGCAAGCTTGTCGTATTTCTCGCGCAGCGCCCGGTCGCCGCCGATTACTTTCAGGACGGATTCGCCTGCTCGGGCGGGAAGTGTCGCGGCGACTTCAATCGGGTAGAACACGACGCTCAGGCCCGCCCGCACTTTGGCCAGCTGCTGACCGCGGTGATCGAGCACCATCAGTGCCAGAGAAAGTGCTGTGAAAATAACGAAGCGGGTCAGAACGGACGGCGTGCGCAGGGACCAGCCGGGTGAACTCAGCATCAAAACATCCAGGGTAAATTATTCGTGGACGAAAACCTCGCTCAGGGTCTCGGTTTCTTCCAGCGCCCGCCCGCAGCCACGTACCACGCATGTCAGGGGGTCTTCAGTGACAACAATAGGCAAACCAGTTGCTTCGCGCAACATCCGATCCAGGTCGCGCAACAGCGCCCCGCCGCCCGTGACCACTAGGCCCTTGTCGGCGATATCTGCGGCAAGCTCAGGCGGGGTCTGTTCCAGCGCCGCCTTAATCGCGCTGACGATGCCGGTAAGCGATTCCTGAAGTGCAACATGGACCTCCTTGCTGTTTATAACCATGCTGCGAGGAACGCCGTCGGCGATATGGCGACCCTTGATCTCCATCTGCCGCACCTCGCTGTCGTCCCAGGCGGTGCCGATGTCCTTCTTCACCTTCTCGGCAGTCGCCTCGCCGATCAGCAAACCGTACTTGCGCCGGACGTAATTGATGATTGCCTCGTCCATCTTGTCGCCGGCGATGCGCAAGGAATGCGAATAGACGATGCCGCCGAGGGATATGACGCCAACTTCGCTCGTGCCACCGCCGATGTCGAGGACCATTGAGCCGGTCGGATCCGCGATTGGCAGGTCGGCTCCGATGGCTGCGGCCATGGGCTCCTCGATCAGGTACACTTCGCGCGCGCCTGCGCCCATCGCCGACTCGCGGATCGCACGCCGCTCGACTTGGGTGGAGCCGCAGGGCACGCAGATCACGATGCGGGGGCTCGGCTGAAACAAGCGCTTTTCGTGGACTTTGCGGATAAAGTGCTTGAGCATCTCCCCGGTCACGGTGAAGTCGGCAATGACGCCGTCTTTCATCGGGCGGATTGCCTGGATGCTGCCGGGAGTGCGCCCCAGCATGCGTTTGGCTTCGGCCCCGACCGCGAGTACGCTACGGCTGTTGCGCGTCCCGAACTCCTGCCGTATCGCCACGACCGATGGTTCATTGAGCACGATCCCCTTGCCGCGCACGTAGATCAGTGTATTTGCCGTGCCGAGGTCAATGGCCAGATCGCTCGAAAAGAAACCGCGCAAAGTGCGAAACATGGATGAGGTTTTACCTTGTCAATTAATCGTAATTTGGGGGAAGCGTATAAAAGTATCGTACTTTATCAACCGCGGGAGGCGGGTTCAACAGAGGACTTTAATATGTTAACGTGGGCCACTCAGTGTCGGGCATCGCGCGCCCGGGGGATCAAATGCCTTTGAGCCGAATAGATGTAGAGCGCATTGCCGGTCTTGCGCGCCTTGAAGTCGGGGAACAGGAGCTCGCCGCCTATTCCGAAACCCTCTCGCGGATACTCGGCCTGATCGAGCAGATGAACGCGGTCGACACCGAAGGTGTTGCGCCCATGTCTCACCCGCTCGAGGCCGGGCTGAGGTTCCGGGCGGATGAGGTCACCGAGTCGGACCAGCGCGAGCGCTTCCAAGCCATCGCACCGTCTGCGCAGGCTGGCCTGTACCTGGTGCCCAAGGTCATCGAATGAGCCGTAATTTCCTTCCGCTAGCGTCCGCCGGCCGCTGATTCTGTCCTCGATATCTATGTATAGAAAGTCGGTTGCCGAGCTGTCCAAGGCCCTGAATAAAAGGGAAATTTCTTCCCTCGAGCTCACGCTGGCCTACCTCGACCGAATCGAAGCGCATCGCGAGCTCAATGCCTTCATCACGGTTGACCGGGCGCGTGCCCAGAAACAGGCACAGGAGGCGGATGCGCGGCTCAAGGCCGGAACGGGCACCCCGCTCACGGGAATCCCCATCGCTCAGAAGGATATTTTCTGCACCGACGGCCTGCCGACGACCTGCGGTTCCCGGATGCTTGCGAATTTCGTTGCACCTTACGATGCCACCGTAATCCAGAAGTTCAACGATGCGGGCAGTGTGCTGCTGGGCAAGACCAACATGGACGAGTTTGCCATGGGGTCGAGCAACGAAACGTCGTTTTTCGGACCGGTGTACAACCCCTGGGACCGGCGCTGTGTTCCGGGTGGCAGCTCCGGTGGTTCGGCTGCGGCGGTGGCGGCACGGCTGGCTGCGGCGGCTACCGGCACGGACACTGGTGGGTCCATACGCCAGCCAGCCGCGCTCAGCGGAATTACTGGACTGAAGCCGAGCTACGGGCGGGTGTCGCGCTACGGCATGGTTGCCTTTGCATCGTCCCTCGACCAGGCGGGCCCCATGACGACGAGCGCGGAGGATGCGGCACTGCTGCTCAACGTCATGGCCGGCTTCGATCCGCGCGATTCCACCTCGGTCGACCGTCCGGTTCCGGATTACACCAGCACGCTCGATCATCCGCTTGCAGGCCTTCGCATCGGACTTCCTCGGGAGTATTTCGGCGAGGGTCTGGGCGCCGAAGTTGCCGGGGCAATCGAGGACGCCATTGATCAATACCGCAAGCTGGGCGCCCAGATCGTGGACGTGAGCCTCCCGAACAGCAGTCTCGCGATCCCCTGCTACTATGTGCTGGCGCCGGCCGAGGCTTCCAGCAACCTGGCGCGCTACGACGGGGTGCGCTACGGCTATCGTGCGCCGGAATACGAGGATTTGAGGGAGATGTACTCGAAGTCTCGGGCCCAAGGTTTCGGAGCCGAAGTCAAGCGCCGTATCATGATCGGCACCTATGCCCTGTCCGCCGGCTATTATGACGCCTATTACCTGAAGGCACAGAAACTCAGGAGGCTGATCAGCGGTGATTTTGATCTGGCCTTCGAGCAGTGCGATGTGATCATGGGGCCTGCCGCGCCGAGCACAGCGTTTGAGCTCGGTTCCAAGACAGACGACCCGGTGGCAATGTACTTGAGCGATATCTACACGATTTCCGTCAATCTCGCAGGATTGCCGGGAATGTCGATCCCGGCAGGTTTCGACAGCAACGGCCGCCCGATCGGGTTGCAGATCATCGGGAAGTATTTTGATGAGGCGCGGCTGCTCAATGTCGCCCACAAATTCCAGCAGACAACGGACTGGCATCTGCGGGTTCCGGAGGGTTTTTGAAGCTTCGGGGGGACGCCGTGGCACGGGTCATCACGGGTCGTTCCGCGGCTACCCGGGCGGCTGTCGTCGCCAGATCGTTGCCGACGCCGGCTGGTGCAACATGTATTGCCAAAGCTAATTCCGCCAAAAAGGCATTTTGATGGACTGGGAAACGGTTATTGGCCTCGAGGTTCATGTGCAGCTGCTTACCCGCAGTAAGCTGTTCTCGGGGGCAAGCACGCGGTTCGGGGCGGAGCCGAATACGCAAGCCTGCGCCGTCGATATCGCCCTGCCAGGGGTGCTGCCCGTCATGAACCGAGATGCGGCCCGTATGGCTGTTAAGTTCGGGCTAGCTGTGGGCGCCACGATAAACCGGCGTTCGATTTTCGCGCGCAAGAACTATTTTTACCCCGACCTGCCAAAGGGATACCAGATCTCGCAGTACGAGCTGCCGGTGGTGCAGCTGGGCAGGCTGGCGATTGAGGTAGACGGGGTGCGTAAGGAGATCGGAATCACCCGGGCCCACCTCGAAGAGGATGCAGGGAAGTCATTGCACGAGGACTTCAGGGGTCTAACCGGAATCGATCTGAATCGTGCTGGAACGCCCCTGCTCGAGATCGTTTCGGAGCCAGATCTGCGCTCTGCCAAAGAAGCCGTGACTTATCTCAAAAAGCTTCATGTGCTCGTCCGCTATCTCGGGATCTGCGACGGAAACATGCAGGAGGGATCCTTCCGCTGCGATGCGAACGTTTCAGTGCGCCCCAGGGGCCAGCATGCGTTCGGCACGCGCGCCGAGATCAAGAACGTCAATTCGTTCCGGTTTGTGGAAAAGGCGATCGACTACGAAATCGGACGGCAGATCGAACTGATCGAGGGCGGCGGCAAGGTGGTGCAGGAGACCAGGCTGTACGATTCCGCAAGGAACGAGACGCGATCGATGCGAAGCAAGGAGGAGGCGCACGACTACCGCTATTTCCCGGATCCTGACTTGTTGCCGTTGCAGCTCGAACCGGGATTTATCGAGGAAGCCGCAGCGGACATGCCGGAGTTGCCGGATGCCAAACGCGAACGTTTTACCCGGGAATATGGTCTGACAGCCTACGATGCCGAGGTACTCACCGCCTCCCGCGCCATGGCGGACTACTATGAGGACGCCGTGCGGGCAGTGCCCGGGCAGCCGAAATTGACCGCGAACTGGGTCATCGGGGAATTCAGCAGCTATCTGAATCGGGACAATGTGGAAGTCTCCAGTGCACCGGTAACCTCTGGCATGCTCGCGACACTTGTAACAAGGATCGCGGACAGCACGATTTCGGGGAAGATCGCCAAGGAGATCTTCGAGGCGATGTGGAACGGCGAAGGTGACGCAGATGCGGTAATCGACAAGCGTGGCCTGAGGCAGATCACCGACGCATCGGCGATTGGGCGGGTGATCGACGAAGTGCTCGCCCGCAACGTCAAGCAGCTGGAGCAGTATCGGGCCGGGCAGGATAAGCTGTTCGGATTTTTTGTCGGCCAGGTGATGAAGGCCACGCAGGGCAAGGCCAATCCTGCCCAGGTTAACGATGCCCTGCGGAAGAAGCTCGACGGCAACCAGACCTAGATGACATCCGGCGGGGCGTGACCTGCCCTTTACAACAAAGCAGTCCAAACGGACAGGATAAATACTTAAAGTGATCAACGCAGCCGACGATCGCGTAGCGTTTTACCGCAAGCTTTTCTACATCACGCTGTTTTCCACCCTGATCATCAAGATCATCCTCGCTGCGGCCATACCCATAACGACGGACGAGGCTTATTACGTCCAGTGGGGACAACACTTAAGTTGGGGCTATTACGATCATCCGCCGCTGATCGGCTGGATTCTGTACGTCCTCTTGAAATTCGGGGATTCGAGGCTGCTGATGCGTGCTCCGGCAGTCGCCATGTCAACGATCATCGGCGTGGGCATCTACCTGGTGATGCGCAGCTACGATCAGGCACGTGCCTATCTGGTCGCGGTGCTGTATATGATTTCGCCCATCGCGATACTGGGCATACTGATCACCACGGACACGCCGGTGATCATATTCTCGTTCCTTTCGGGCGCCCTCCTGTTCAGGGCGCTGCGGGACAATTCCCTCAACTTCTATTTTTGGTCCGGTGTCTGTCTTGGTCTGGCGTTCCTGTCGAAGTATTTCGCGGTTTTGCTGATACTCGCCTATGTCGGCTATTACTTGCTCTCTGATCATAACCGCGACAAGACTCGCGGTTTCGCGTTGCTGTTCCTCGCATCCCTGCCGTTCGGACTTATGAACCTGTACTGGAACTACACCCATTGCTGGGACAATGTCCTGTTCAATGTTCTGAACCGCAATCACGGGATCGACTTTTCCCTGCACAAGTTCCTGATGTGGGTCGGAATCGTGGTGTATCTGGTTACGCCACCGTTGCTTTATTATCTCGTGCGGCACCGGAAGGAGTGGGTGGAGCGTGTACGTACGAGCGACTTCAAGATTTTCGCCTACTCCGCCCTCATTCCGTTTGGTTTTTTCACGCTACTTGGCACTTTCAAAGACATCGGCCTGCACTGGCCGCTGTCGTTTTACGGATTCGTGTTTGTGTTCCTGGCGGTCTACCTCACCACCAAGGAGCTGGTGACAGCGACCAAATTCATGGCGTACTTCACCGCCTTTCATCTGGTGTTTGTGACGGTCGCCCTGCTTATGCCCCTCAAGGACTGGAACTTTACCAAGTACTACGATTCCATAGTCTTTACTGAAAGAAACAATGTTCTGTGGAATGACATGGAGCAGCACGCGGGCAAGTACGTGTTTGCGACTGACCGTTATTCGACATCCTCGATATTTTCCTACCTACATAACACGCATGTGATCGTGTTCGGCGGCGGCGACTACCATGGCCGGGAGGATGATCTTCTGACAGATTTCCGCAGATACGCTGGCAAGAATATTCTGACCATGACTATCGATCCGCCCCCGGTGGCGAATTACACGCCGTACTTCAAGTCCATCCGGGTCCGCAAGATCATGCTGGAGGGTACGCCCTTCTGGATGGTTTTCGGGCAGGATTTCAATTACCAGAGCTACCGCAAAGGTGTCCTGAAGAAGGTGATGGAGCACTACTACAAGATCCCGGCCTGGCTTCCCTGCAAACGCTGCTACATGTATGAACGCTACGGCAGGCCCTGAGGCATGGGACCTGCCGGTGCCACCGCGGGGGCTACTCTTCTTTCATGCAGGCTCGTTCGACGTCCACCTTGGTGACGCCCTCGATCGCGCCGACCGCCTCGCGGATGCTGCGGACAATCTGCTCTGCGTAGGGGCAGTGGGGCGTGGTCAGCTGGATATCCAGGTGAACGTAATCACCAACGATATCAATGTCCTGAACGAATCCGAGCGCGACGATATCGTGTCTCAGTTCAGGGTCGAAAACTGTTTTTAGGGCCTGGTAAACGTCTTCTTCGGTCACGGGTGCGGGCATCGACTTTTCCTCCCTCGTTTGTGCCGGCCGACTGCTGTCCGGCGTGCAGATTGGTGTGCCAGCTTCCTTACCGGAGCGGGCTCTAGAGCGCGTTACAGCTTGAGCGGTTTTACAGGATCCCTCATCCAGGCGTCAGATTTGCGCCAGTCGATGTCCGGAGCGTCCACGAACAGTTCCACTTCATTGCCATCGGGATCGGAAAGATACAGACTCTGGCTGACCGTGTGGTCCGCCATACCATCGATCGGCCAGCCTTTAGCCTTGATGTGCTCGTAGACCCGACGCAGTTCGGCAAGGCTCTCCCCCACCTTCCAGCCCACGTGGTAGAGTCCGATTCGCCGGCCAGGAGGTGGCGTCGGGGCATCGCCGACCTCGATCAACAGCAGCTCGTGGTGGGTACGGCCACCGGTAAGCATTGCAGCGCGACCACCGAACACGCTGCCAACCTGGGCAAGACCTACAATATCCGTATAAAAGGCGACAGCGGGCGGAAGACTCCGCACATAGAACACCACATGGGCCAGTTCCGCCATTGTCAGGATCAACTCCGGCTCTTCGTTAGACCGCTACAGCTTTCGCGTGCCTCCAGCATTTGTCAGTATACAAGGCAAGCGACGCCAATGCGATGCGGGCCGCAAGGCAGGCGCGCGTGCAGGTTCAGCACAATCCGTCACCATAAGAATGTCTTGCAGGTGCCCCAGCGCCTGGGCTGCCTGGACCTTCAAACTTAACCTTTGGCGCCGCATTTGCTAATAGTTAATGTAGCGATACGCAATTAAACAGTGCCGATGCTGGGTAGGATGATGGACGAGCCGCCGAATAAACCCAAGATCGGGCTGATCATGTCGGGCGGCGGGGCGCGCGCCGCCTACCAGGTGGGCGTGCTCAAGGCCATTGCCGCAATGCTGCCGCCGGAGACGCCCAATCCGTTTGCGATTATCTGTGGAGCATCTGCTGGCGCGATCAACTCCGCCGCGCTCGCGATTTATGCCCGCAACTTCCAGCAGGCGGCACGCCGTCTTGAAAGGGTGTGGGGCGGCTTCCACGTCGACCAGGTCTTCCGCGCCGATGCCAGTGGACTGTTTGTGAACTGGGTCCGGTGGCTGGCTGCGCTGTTTTTCGCCGGCATGGGCCGGAGCAATCCGGCTGCGCTGCTGGACCGGACTCCGTTACGCGGCCTGCTGCAGCGCTATCTGCCCTGCGACCGAATCCAGCAGTCTATCGAAGCCGGTTACCTGCATGCGCTGTGTATCGCCGCGTCCGGCTATGCTTCAGGCCAATCGGTCAGTTTCTTTCAAGGCGCATCACCGCAGGTTTCCTGGAAGCGGGCCACACGCGTCGGCGTCGCTACGCAAATCACGATCGACCATTTGATGGCGTCATCGGCAATCCCGTTCGTCTTCGAAGCGGTCCGGCTCCACCGTGAGTATTTCGGGGACGGATCGATGCGGCAGATGGCGCCCATGAGTCCAGCGATACATCTTGGTGCCGACCGCATCCTGGTGATCGGAGTGCGTCCGGAAGGCAGCAGTCAGCCTCCGCGGCCGGCCGAGCCCATGGAATATCCGTCACTTGCGCAGATCGGCGGGCATGTTCTGACCAGCATCTTTCTCGATGCACTGGAAGCGGATCTCGAGCGTCTGCGACGGATCAATGAGACTCTTCGGCTGATTCCTCCCGAACGACTTGCCAACCAGGATCGTGTCGCCCATCTGCGCCCAGTTGGGTCGATGCTGATTTCGCCCAGCCGGGATCCGCGCGAGATCGCCGAACGACACAAGCATGAGTTTCCCCGGCCGGTGCAATTCATGCTCCGTGGCCTCGGTGCATTCGAGCGGGGGAGCGGGGAACTGATCAGCTATCTGCTGTTCGAGCGGTCCTACTGCCGCGAACTCATTGCGCTCGGGTACAGCGATACCCTGCAGCGGCGCGAGGAAATGCTTGCGTTCCTTGGTCAGAAGCCGGCGCAGCAATGGTCCGGTTTCGGTTCGGGCGCCACCCATTGACAGCGATGGTTGCGCGCACACTTATTATCGTCGGCGCTGTCCTGGTGATAGCCGGTCTGACGTGGCCGTGGCTGGCGCGCATCGGGCTCGGTCGCCTGCCGGGCGACATCGTTATCAGGCGCGGCGGCTTCACTTTCTATTTTCCAATTACCACTTCAGTAATCGTGAGCCTGGTACTCAGCCTTCTGTTCTGGCTGTTCCGCAAATGACCTCCGGTTGTGCTGCTGCCGAGACAGGCAATGCGTAAAGCTTGGACCGTGCCGGCCCTCAGGCCGCCGGCCCGCACCGGCACGGGCCATGGTCTCCTCCGTGCTTACACCCTCGGAATCAGGTGTGCTAGAATCTGCGCCCCAATGGGGTGGCCTGGATGCGGCGAGTTGCCCGATCCGGGAGAAGTGCTGAAACCAGCAGGCACCAGGGCTGGTCTAGTGACCGGGTCGCGGATAACGCGGTCGGCCGTTGCACCCCGGCGGCCTGTGGTCGCGCCCATGACGCGGATTGCTCTACGGTGGCTTCTGCCCGCATCAAGAAATTTTATAATTGGTGTTATCGTCCGATCCGGCGGTTCGCGGCATCGGGGCCGCAGATGGACTGCAGCGGTGTGCGTCGTGTTGGCAGACAGACAGCGGATTCCGTGCCGGATGACCGGTTTCTAGATCCTAGGTTCGTGATTGCGGCCGATTCCGATAGTCGCGCAGGAATTTGGACCCGACACCGGAGCACACCTCGATTGATTCGAGGTGGCCGATGCGGGATGTCTTCAGCGCTACGCCCTTCTGGTCATTGCGGAATCCCGGTCGTTATCGCGCCTGCGGGGCCAGGTTCCGCAAAACCGTCTGAGTGTCCGCAACGTAGAGACATGGAGGTGCAACCGATGCCTCCGGCAGGAGGCCGGCGCACCGTGGTCTGCGGCGTGGTTCGCGCCCGATCGCTTCAGTACCGGGAAACATGCGGGCAGGGCATGGGAACGGCCATGCGTCATCTGCCCTGCCAGAACCAAACTGACCGAGGAGATCGACACACGTGTTAGAAGCAGTGCAAAAGCGCTTGCTGGCGTTCTGGCAAAACCTGGATCCCATGGTGCCGATGGTCATGGTCGGCGCGTTCGTTGGGGTGATGGGCTCGATCGCGGTCGAAGGCTTCCGCAAGGCGATGTACGCCATAATTCATCTGTACAGCGCCCACGAACACCTGGTGGCCGCCGCCCGGGATCTCCCGCTGTGGCTGCGGGTGGCGATCCCGCTCGTATGCGCAACGGTCGGCGGACTGATCATGTGGGGCGGGCACCGCTGGATCAAGAAGCCGCGCGGTCCGGAGTACATGGAAGCGGTGCGGGTCGGTGATGGCATCCTGCCGTTTGCCCCGAATATTACCCGGACGCTGTCGTCGCTTGTCGGCGTGAGCGGGGGCATCACAATAGGGCGCGAAGGTACGATGATCCAGTTTGCAGCGCTGGTTTCGTCCATTTTCGGACGATTCACGCTTAAGGATCCGGAGCACCGGCGTCTGGTCGTCGCCTGTGGCGCGGCCGCCGGCTTTGCCGGCGCCTACCATGCGCCCATAGCGGGGACGATGTTCGTGTCGGAGATTATTCTGGGCGGGCTCGCATTACGAGAGATCACGGCCATTCTGGTCGCTGCGGTCATGGGCGAGCTGACCACCCAGGCGCTGTTCGCCACCGGCCCGCTGTATCTGTCGCACCCCATTCCCATGGTCGGATTTCCGGATCTGATCGATGCGACCCTGCTGGGGGTGCTTTGCGGCATCGTGGGGCCGGTCTTTCTGTGGCTTCTCGACAACGCGCGCCGCCGCTATCAGTCAAAGGTCAATTTCGTGCCGCTGCGCATGGGGTTGGCCGGGCTGGCCATCGGCCTACTGTCGTTGCTGCGCCCGGAGGTGTGGGGCAACGGTTACAGTGTCGTGCAGTCCTTTCTGGTTCATCACTGGGCTCTGTCGACTGTGGCAGCGGTGTTTGTGCTGCGCCTCATTGCCGTCACGATCGCGAGCGCTGCCGGCATCCCGGGCGGTGTGCTTACGCCCACCCTTTCGCTGGGCGGTGCCCTGGGCCTTTTTGTTTACAGGACACTGCTGACGTCCACCGCCACCCATTCGCAGGCGCTGTGGGTGCTGGTCGGCATGGGCAGCCTGCTGGCGGCCACTACCCACGCGCCCGCGATGTCGGCAATCATGGTGTTCGAGACGACGCGCAACTACAGCGTGGTGCTTGCCGCCATGCCCGCATGTGTGGTGGCATCCGTCATAGGCAGCCTGCTGCGCGGACGTTCAGTGTACACCGAGGCCCTCGGACTCGAGGAGGCTCATCCAAAGCCATCGCTGCTGGAGGCCATCACCGGGCGCAAGTCGCACGGCCACCCCACGAAACGTGCGGAGGCCATAGCCGAGGTGCTGGAGAACCCGCCGGCAGAGGCGGGCGCCGCGCCGACCCTAGAGCGGGTTACCTCCGATCTGAGCAAGCCGGCAGGACGGGCGCAGCAACACGGCGCCGGGGGGGCGGACGAATCATGAGGCTGGCGGCGACGTAATAAATCTTCCGGCAGACGAGGATCGTTGCCGGAGGTTCCAGGACGGTTTGCGCGGGCAGGCATTCCGGATGCCCGGGCACCGGCCGGGCGGTACCCATTTAGGCCGGCGCTGCCTTACTGCGTCTGCTCCGCAGCCACCTGAGCAGGGGGCTCCACTGTTCCAGGTCGGTGGCCACGGATGCCGGCCCTAGCTCAAATATCCCGATGCCACGCTCTGCCGCTGTGACGTAATTCTGGCTGTCGCGCAAGCTGGCAAGGACCGGCAGGTCGAGGCCACTCAGGAACTCTTCAAGGTTTTCGAAAGCGCGGGTATTTTCGCGTACGCGGTTTGCAACAACCGCTATCTTCGGCGCTAGCCGCGGGCGCGAATCGATGCCGGTCAGTTCGCCGATGAAATCGGCGGCAGCCCGAATATCCAGCGCCGAAGGCAGGACCGGAACGATGATGGTCTGGGCCTGTCGCACCAGTCGTGCCAGCCGGCGGTCGCGCACTCCGGCAGGCACGTCCATCACAACAGTATCGATCTCCCGCGGGATCCAGAGCCGGTCGCGCCAGGCGGCCAGTCCGCGAATCGGAGCACTCTCCCCGGGGCGCGCCGCCAGCCACGCCAGACTGGAGCTCTGGGGATCGAAATCAGCCAGCAGCACGGGTTTCTTGCGGGATGCGAAGTAACTGGCAAGGTTGGTGGCGAGCGTGGTCTTGCCGCTGCCGCCCTTGCTGTTCATGACCATGATCGTGCGTGTGTGGCGCGTGAGCGGCTTGTATCTGCCCGACAACAGATCTGTAAAGTTCATTCCCGGTTTCCTCCGCGAGACCGAGGTTCCTCTAGGGAGATCCCGGCGGTGATCGAAGGCTGCCATGGCCGCGGCCCGCGCTAAGTGTGTTCACCGGATGCTCCGGCGTCAACCGCGTCTTTGCGGCGGGGGTGCCCGATGAGGTGGGAGCGCCCGGCCGGGACACCGGCCAAGCCGCAGTTCGATCCGCTTCCCCTTTGGATGGCGCGGCTGACAGCAGCGGTCCCGGGATGGCGTGTGGGCCAACCGGCCACGATGGAATTTCCGATTCCGCGCTTGCTAGACTGCGTTTGCCGGCGGGCTCCGCCGCTCTTATGTTGTCTCCCCCGGCCGATGCCGGCAGCTGCCGAACAGCTTCCGGGGCTGGCGCGCATACGAGGAGGCGGTTCGCCGCAGGGACCCCGGACGGAGGTTCCGGCCGGCCTGCAGCGCAGCGGCGGTTCGGTGCCCAGGGTGACGTGTTTGGGCATACGACCCGCCCCGAATCCGGATTATCGGGTAAATCCTCGGGTCGCCGGATTCACGGTAAGACATTGATTTTCCGGAATTCCCGAAATGTCGGCTCGTCGGCGGGATAGATACCCTTACGTATTGGCGCAGATTTTGCACGAATAATCATTAACTTAATGCCGCATGGCCAACCCATGAAGAAGAAGATCAGCGTTCACGATCTTGAACTCGGAATGTATGTCTCCGAGTTGGATCGTCCTTGGCTGGAAACGCCCTTTCTTTTTCAGGGTTTCGAAATCCGCTCACTGGAGGAAATCGCCCAGCTGAAGCGCTACTGCCAGTTCGTCCATATCTTGGTTGCCCAGCACAGCGTCGCGCGACCTGTCCAGATCCAACCCGGAAAACCCGAGGTCGGGAGTCCCGCAGCCTATGGCGAACAGCAGAAAAGAATCGAGTTCGAAATCCTTCGGAAAGCGGCGGCGCCGACGTCGACCGGCCTCTATTATGAGGACCTGACGACCGTCGAGGAAGAGGTACAGGCGGTCCGTGCCTTGCACGAGGAGGCAAAGCAGCTCATCCATAGTGTGATGGACGACGTGCGCCTCGGACGCGCGATTCATACCGGAAAAGCCCGCAAAGTGATCGCTGGACTTGCTGCGAGTGCGATCCGCAATCCGGATGCCCTGGTTTGCTTCAGTCAGTTGCGCAGCAAGGACGAGTATACAGCCCTCCACAGCCTGCGCGTGTCCATACTGGCGCTGGTGTTTGGCCGGCACATGGGGCTCGACGTCGACGCGCTCAACGTGCTGGGTGTCGGGGCGTTGCTGCACGACATAGGCAAGCTGAAGGTGCCGAGCGAGATTCTGAACAAGCCGGAGCCCCTCACCGAGGAAGAGTATCGGATTATGCAGACCCACGTTCCGCTGGGGGTATCGATCCTCGAGGGTACCGCCATTCCACGGGCTGCTATCGAGGTGGCGCGCTGCCATCACGAGCGCCATGACGGATCCGGCTACGTCAGCGGAATGCGCAGTGGCGAGATCGGCCTGTTCGGGCAGATCGGCGCCATCGTCGACTACTATGATGCCATTACAAGCGACCGCCCCTATCACGCCGGCCTCTCTGCCCATGTTGCGCTGCGGCAGATGTACTCTGGACGGGGAAGCACCTTTCATCCAGAACGGGTCGAGCAATTCATCCAGTGTATGGGAATCTATCCCATCGGCAGCATCGTCGAGCTCAATACCGGAGAAGTGGGCGTGGTTGTTGCCATGAACCGGCAACGCCGCCTCAAGCCGCGCGTGACCGTGGTGCTCAAGTCCAACGCCACCCCCTACGAAGTTCCGCGCACCGTTGACCTGATGGAGCAGGCCTCGGGTGGCCGGCCGCTGGAAATCGAGCGGGTCGTAGAGCCGGGCCTGTATCACATCAATCCGGTGCAGTATCTGCCGGTCGCGGCGAACCTGTAGTCCCAATATGTCTGGCCCGGGGCGCTGCATGCCGGTTGGCGCCCAGTCACGATTCGTCCACCCGATGCGGAAGCCCGGCCGCTGACTCCGGGGGGTTTGACTACACCCGCGGCAGCCTGTGCTTGGCCAGCAGGTGATCCAGCCAGAGGGCGGTCAGGTGTTCCTGGACCCGGTTTTGAGAAAGACGCTCGTCCAGATTGTCGAGATCGACAATGTCGAGAGGCTGATCCTGCCAGGAACAGGCAAAAACCGCCTTGGTGCGGCGCCCGGTATGCGGATCGACCTGCCACTGGAGACACTGGGAGCAGACCCCCTTCAGCATGCACTGCATCGGGGTGCCGATCGAAGCGATGGTCTGGGGTTTTTTGGTGAGGAAATTTCCAAGTGCGGCGCCGCGTGCATCGCGCAGGCGGCGCACTAGGCAGCTGGACCCGATGATCATGAGCCGATCGACCTCCTCCAGCCGTACCGGTGGTGCCGCCCCCGCGAGCTCGAGTCCGCCGGCGGCATAGCGAAGGAGCACTTCAACCAGATCCCCACTCGCCGACCGGTCCTGCGGTCGGCGGGACGCCGGTGGATTGCCGCTTTCGGCAACCCAGAGGACACAGTCCGCCGCACCTTCCACTTCATCCCGGCAAACAGCCGCTTCCGCATCCGCAAACGCAGCAACGAAAAGGACCCGGTTGCCGGCATCGCGCAATGCCTTGCCTACCGAGCGCAGATACGCCATACCGAGCACGCCACCCACGATCATGATGGTCTCGTTGCCTTCGGGAATGGTCGCACGCACGCCGGTCGGACCCATCAGTGTTACCGGGTCTCCGGGCTTCAACATCGCCACCAGGCGCGAGCTGGCTCCGTGTTCGATGACGACTACAGAAACGAGCCCAAGATCCTTGTCGACCTTTGCGCCATACAGCGCGAGCGCCTCGGACTGGAGCCGGGTTCCATCGAAGAGTGGCGCACGAGCCTCGAAGTTCTGCAGACGGAAAAACTGGCCGGGGCGAAAGCGGCGCGCCGCCATCGGTGCGCGCACCGTGAGCTCCACTACAGACTTTGCGAGGCGTTTCACCTTTTCCACCTTCGCCGCCAGCAGCTCATCGAGTTGGCTGCGGAACCGTTCGTACTCGTCCGCGTCTCCCGATCGGCCCGCACCGCCCAGAGCGGCGATGATCTTCGGGTAGGTGCGCTTCGCCGAGGCGACTGCTTTCACGACGCTGCCGTGAAACACCGGATGAGTATCCCCAAGAAAGCTTACGCGCCGGTTGTCCACGCTGTATGAGGTGAAGGGGCCAAAATCATCGACCTTACAGTGTGCCCCTACCGGCACCGGCTCTAGTCCGCCGGCGATGTCATGAAAGGTCTGGTAATGGCCGTGTTCTTTGTGGAAATGTCCGCGGTGCTCGAACTCATAGGCGACGTTCGGGCGCGCTCCGGTGGCTACCAGTATCGAGCGCGCCGGAACCGCGATCTCCTCGCCGGTGTCTTCCCAGCTCCCGTCGGCATTGCGGCTGAGCTGCCGGCACAGCAAGGCCTCCACCTGACCGAAGCGGTCGGTTATTGCTTCCTTGGGGTCGAGCCCTTCGGCGTAGTAGATTCCTTCCTCCAGAGCCTTGATGATCTCCTCGTGATTGCGCGTGTAAGCCGGGGACTCGTTCATTCCTCGCCGATAGGCGACGGTCACTCCGCCCCAGGCACGCAGCAGCTTCTCGAAATCCGGGCTCGTGTCCGTAGCTGCAGCACGTGCCCGTTCTGCGCGCACAAGCCGGCCATGGCCCAGCAGCTCATCGAGAATCGCGCGGTCTCCCTCGTCCAATCCGCTGCGTACCCCCTCTTCGCCGAGACTGTCGCACAGCAGCTCGTACCGCTCCAGCGTCTTTTCGGTCTGGGCAATATAGTAAGCGCCGACCTCAGTGGCTGTGTCGATACCGGTGAGGCCCCCTCCGATGATGACGGCCGGCAGGCGTACCTGGAGATTTGCCAGGCTAGCGGCCTTGGCTGCCCCGGTCAGCTGCAGCGCCATCAGAAAATCATTGGCTTGGCGCATCCCGGGCGCAAGGCTCCCGGGTACCGGCAGTGCCTGCGGCAGGCCCGCGCCGATGGCGATGGCTACATGATCGAATCCGAGATGCCATGCGTCTTCGACCGTAAGTGTCCCGCCGAATCGTACACCCCCGAAGACCTGAAACCTTGGCCGACGCGCGAGACTGAGATAGATCAGTCGCAGAAAATTCTTGTCCCAGCGGTTGGTAATGCCGTATTCCGCCACACCGCCAAAGCCTGCCATAACCCGCGTGTCGAGCCGCTCCTCGATGGCGGAGTAATCGCGTATGGGATGCCTTGCCAGTTCTGGCGGCAAGGGCTCGATCTTGAGCCCCTCTATACCGACGACTGCAAATCCTTCCATGAGCATGTGGTGGGCGAGCGTAAAGCCGGCCGGCCCCATGCCGGCAATCAGCACCTTCAGCCCGTTGTAGGGTTTTGGCAGCCACTGGTGCTGTCGCAGGGGGTTCCACCGTATGAGCAGATCGTAGATCTCGACGCCCCATGGCAGACGCAACACATCCGTCAGGATGCCGGTCTCCGCCTGCGGAATGTTCACCGGGTCCTGCTTCTGGTAAATGCAGGCCTTCATGCAATCGTTGCAGATGCGGTGGCCTGTGGCGGCGCACATGGGGTTGTCTACGGTAATCATGGCGAGAGCGGCGATCGTGTGACCATACCTCTTCATCACGTGCATCTCGGAGATCTTCTGGTCGAGCGGACAGCCCGTAAGCGTTACGCCGAGGGGGTTGACCTTGAGACCCTTTTCCGGCTCACCCTTCTTTTCGGGAAAGCCCTTGGAGCAGAAATCGCCGTCGTGATCATGGCAGTAGATGCAGTAATGAATTTCATTCTGGATCTGGCGCGGCCCCATCCGCGGGTCGGTCAAGCCGAAACCGTCACGCCGGCGGCGGTTGTCGGGCGGACCTTCGATGCGGCCGATCGGATCGGAGGCAACTGGAACAACCGGAACAAGGCGGGAATGGTCGACCCCCTGAGGGAGACGGAAGCTCACCCAGCCATGCACGCGCGCCTGACCTTCAGGGGTCTTGATTGCCTGAATGCACCAGCGCGTGAGCAGCTCGATCGCCTCCTCGTTTGTCTGCGGGTCGGCCAGCAGCTGCTCCCCCCATCTCGCAATTGCCAGTTCGCGGTCAACGTCATTCTGTCCCGACAGGCGCAGCGCGCGCTCCAGCAACGCATCGAGTTCGGGAAACGGCTCGATCTGTTCGGGGCTGAGAAGCCGGCGGCGGGCACGGCGCTGTACAAAGAGCTTCTTAAAGACAAAGACCGGATCGTGGCCAAGCGTACGCAGTCTCGCGTTCTCGAGAGCGTCCTGGATGCCGAACAGCTCGCCCAAAAACTCCTCGAGCGCCGGGCCGGCGGCCAGCAGCAGTTCGCTCACCTGCAGGGCGTCCAACTGTTGGCCGGCACGATAGGCGAGCAGCTGATCGTGCCGCGGTGGATCGTGCTTCGCCAGACGCGCCAGAAATTCGCGGTCGAGCTTCGCGAGACCTTCCTGGCGAAACAGGTCATCGTAGGTAAGGCCCGGCAGGCCTGGCCTGAATTCGTTCACGCTGTTGATACTTGCCATACACTCACAAAAAATCAGGGGTATCGGGGAGAAGGACCCGGCTATTGTAGTGGGTCGCCCAACCGATTACCTAGGGTTTCGTTGACGTGGCCGTAGCCCTGCGCCGAAATCGGTACGTTGCGCTCTGAACGTCCTGGCGCCGGCACGCCCCAGCGGCCGGGACGCTGGGGGCTGCGCAGCCGGGCCTCAGTGTTTCTTGGCGGAAGTGCTCAGACCAAACAGCGAATAGGCAGGGCACCAGCCCACGAATGCCGTGAAAATCGGAACCAGGCCGATGAGTCCCAGCCAGCGGATGCTCCCGTTCAGGAAAAATACCAGGCTCACCAGGACCAGTCCGATGATCACGCGCACTACCTTGTCTGCACTGCCGACGTTCTGTTGCATGGATGGTTCCTCGTATTACTGCTCCCCAGAGTTGCGTCGCCGGCGAGCGGCGTACGCGCTGTCAGGTGCGCGTCCAGCTGCCGGAGCGCCCACCCGATTTCGCCAACAGACGTATGTCTGTCATTACCATGGCACGGTCGACGGCCTTACACATGTCATAAAGGGTCAGCAATGCGATCTGAACCGCCGCCAGGGCTTCCATTTCTGCGCCGGTCCTTCCGGACGTGCGCACAGTCGCCCGGCAACGAATCGCGGACTCCGTCTCGTCCGCCTCGAGCGCCAGGTCCACGGCGGTTAGCGCAATGGGATGGCAAAGCGGAATCAGATCCGCAGTCTTCTTTGCCGCCATGATTCCTGCGATGCGAGCCGTGGCAAGCACATCTCCCTTCTTGTGTCCGCCGGTCAGAACGAGATGCAGCGTCCGGCGCTGCATGCGGATGGTTCCGGCAGCCACCGCTTCGCGCCGCGTCACGCTTTTAGAACCTACGTCTACCATGCGCGCTTGACCCGCGGCATTGATGTGGGTCAGTTTTTTCTCCATCCCCACGGCGGCCCCGGAGGTCTGGGAAGTTTTCTTGCGCGGGCGGCTACTCATGGCGTATGCGCGGCAGCAGCTCGACCAGATTGCAGGGCCGATGGCGGCTGTCTATCTGGCTGAGGATGATCTGGTCCATGCCCAGCCGGCAGGCATTGGTAGATCCGGGCAGCATGAAAATCACCGTACCATCGGCAATTCCTGCCTCGGCGCGTGACTGTATCGTGGAGGTTCCGATTTCCTCGTATGACAGCATTCGAAACAGCTCTCCGAATCCGGGAATGGGCTTGGTGATGAAGGGCCGCACGGCCTCGGGAGTGATGTCGCGCCGGGTCATGCCGGTGCCTCCGGTAGAAATGATCACATCTATCTCGGGGTCATCGATCCAGTTGCGGAACTGCGCACGCAGCCTGTCCATGTCCTCACGAACCAGCGTGCGCTGTATAACACGATGACCGGCGCCTTGCGCGCGCTCCTGGATGAGGTCTCCGGACGTGTCATTTTCGCGCGTACGGGTGTCCGACAGCGTCAGTATCGCGATATTGAGCGGAACAAATGGCGATTCGGCCTTGGTCATATTCAATTCTCCTAAGGGCTGGCGCAGCCTGTCTCAGGCGCTGTCCTCGGACATCGGCACATAAGCCAGATTGCGCAGCCCGCGAAGGTCGCGCAGCGCGATATGGTTGCCGTTCACCTCGATCAGGCCGAGCCGCTTGAGTTTGGTAAGTATGCGAGAGAAGGTCTCCGGCTGGATTGCCAGTTGTGCCGCAATCACGCCTTTCGGTGTCGTGAGTTCCATCTCAGTCGGTTCGGACCCAGACCTGGGGGCGTGTTCGAGTAGGTATAGCGCAAGGCGATACGTCGCATTTTGCAGGGTCAGTCCGTCAATCTGGTTGACGAGCATATGCAGCCGGCGGCTCATGGCAGCG
>JAJYEK010000111.1 GCA_021785795.1 Pseudomonadota bacterium | reverse complement strand
TCACTAGCGCCCGTGCCTCGTCGCCGTGTTGCATGCTGAACGGCTCCAGGGAATGATTGGGATAGGCGCGCCGAAACTGGTTGATTTCGTTGCGTTTGGTCTTGTACGCATTGCCCCGGAGCTCGATCAGATCCTGGGTCCGGTAGATATAGTCGGGATTGGTGACCTCCACGTGCCAGCGTTCCCCGTTGATCAGGGCCGCCCCGGTTGCCGCGTCCAGCTCGAGGACCTTGAGAAAATCCTTATAAACGAAATCGAGCCGAGCCTGGAGCGGCGACGGGTTGTAGAGATCCATGATCTTCACGCAGATCTTGAGCGCCCGGTATTGGCGCGAGCTGTCGCCGAGCGGCGGCAGGAGCATGGTGAGTCCGTTGCCGTTCAGGGCAAACAGGCAGAAGCAGCCTTCGATGATCTGATAAAAGCCGCTCGCCTGGGCCAGCCAGATGACATTGTTGGCGAAGCTGTAATCGGACAAGGCCACGTTGCTGCGGGCGCAGGCCTCATCGAAATAGGGCCGGGCGCTGCGGTCAAAGGGATACAGTCGGTACTTGCCGGCGACCAGATAGCGTTTGGGCGCAGACTCCTGGCGGGCGGTTCGCTGACCGCCGCCTGCATCACCCGGGCGGACGGGCGCGGGACCGACGGGAGTCAGGAAGTGGACATCCATTACGGCGTTGACGGCGCTTAGCATGGGCGGGTTCCTTTGTGGCCGGTGCCACGGCGGTTCCCGGCGCACGCTGGCGCCGTCACAGGTTCGGGAGGTTCGTTTTCATTTTTCTCGGGCACGGCGGCTCCTTTTTTTCAGAGAGAGTTCAGTTTGGGTAATCAGGGCGGTGGCGCGTGGAGCAGGGCAGGCACAAAAAAACGGGGCGTCTGGGCCCCGTCTGGCACTTCACGACGTCGAACCTCCACGTGCACTTGGCTGCGGAGGTCGGAATGAATCCGGTACTACAGCAATCAGCAGAGTCAGTCATGATCTCAGGTGGCTATTTACTCCCTAGTGTAGACGATTGCAAGCGCTTTTTGCGGTCGCTCCGCAATCGCCGTAATATAAAATCGCCGTGGCGGCACTCCGGCCGAACAGGCACCGCCGGGTCCGGAAGGAAGGCTCGCGGGCGTCCTGGGACAGCGGGTCTGCCGGTCGCAAGATCGCAGGCGAGGACGCCGGGCAAATCGGGCGGCAGCCACCTTCCGCTGCCGGAACAACAGGCCCTCATTCAAAGGGGGTAATTGAATGAATGCGATCGGCGCACCAGGCGATGCGAGAATGGCGACGGGTCCGGCGGCGGGGCGGTCTCCCGGGACCGCTGGGCGCGTTGGGGCGCGCGCCCCCCGGGTGGCGGTCATCGTGCCGGTTCTGAACGAGGCGGCCGGAATCGGCGATCGGCTGCGGGCACTGGACGGCGCTGGGTTCGCAGAGGTGATCGTGGTGGACGGGGGCAGCGATGACGGAACAGTCGCGCGGATCCGGACACTGGTTGAAACCCTGCCGGGGGTGCCCGGGACCCGCGGGCGCATCACCCTGCTGCATGCCCCGCGCGGACGTGCCGTGCAGATGAATCGCGGCGCCGCCGCCGCGACCGCCGATGTGCTTCTGTTCCTGCATGCCGATACCCGGCTGCCTCCTGGGGCGGCCGAAATGATCCAGGGCGCGGTACGGCAGGGGCATGAATGGGGCCGCTTCGACGTGCGCCTGGACGGTCGGCCGTATCCGTTGCGCCTTATCGAACGGGCGATGAATATCCGTTCAGCGCTGACCGGCATTGCAACCGGCGACCAGGCCCAGTTCGTACGCCGCGACCTGTTCGCGATGCTGCGCGGCTTCGCGCCCATTCCGCTGATGGAAGACATAGAGCTCTCCCGTCGGCTGTGCCGGCTGGCGCGGCCGGCCCGCATTCGCGCTCCCGTAGCGAGCGCGGCGCGCCGCTGGCTGCGTGGCGGAATTGCGCGCACCGTGCTGCGCATGTGGGGTCTGCGGTTTCTTTACTGGTCGGGTATCCCCGCGGCGCGGCTCGCGCGCCTCTACCCCGATGTACGTTGAGTGGGTGGCGGAGGTACCGCCGTGAAGCGCCCGGATTTGTTCATCATGGCCAAGCAGCCGGTTGCCGGACAGGTGAAGACACGCCTGGCACAGACCTGCGGAGCGGAGCGCGCTGCCGAGATTGCCGCCGCCCTGATCCGCGCGACTCTGGCGCTGGTCACGGAGAACTGGCCCGGCGAGGTCTATCTCTGCGGTGCGCCCGACGCCGGGCATCCGCTGTTCGAGCGGCTCGCTGCCGAACTGCATGTGCATCTGGCCTCCCAGGGGCGGGGTGATCTGGGCGAACGGATGCACCGCTTGCTGCGCCAAGGCATCGAGCGCAGAGGTGCCGCCGCGGTGATGGGTTGCGATGTGCCCCAGTGCTGCGCCAGCACCCTGGAGGTTGCCTATGAAACGCTCGCCCGCGGCGGCGGCGTCATCGGCCCTGCCATGGACGGGGGCTACTACTTCATCGGATTGCAGCGGGCCGAGCCGGCGCTGTTTGCCGGAATAGACTGGGGCGGCGACCGGGTCTACGCCGAAACTCGGGAGCGCGCTCGCAGGGCAGGGATCGGATTCGAGGTGCTCGCTCCCTTGCGGGACATCGATACCTGGGACGATCTGGTTGGCGTTGCCCGCGACCATCCTTCGCTTCAGCCGCTGGTGACAGGATACCCGCCCGCAACTTTCCCGCGGCCCCGGCAAGGGCTGTTCTGACCGCGAACGCCCAACCGGCTCCCGGTGGGCCGCATGTCTGCGGGTGGCTGCCGGCCGGAGCGATTCAGCGCGTCTCGGGGTCCTTGCCGCACAGGCGCGCAAGGCAGTCCAGGTAGGCATCGGCATCGGGTGCGGCCCCGGAGCGCCCGGCCTGCCACAGCGCTGCACCGAGGCAGTCCATCATGCGATGTTCGGCATCGTGTTCGCTGCCACCGGCGCACAGCGTCGCGTAGCAGGCACGCACGCCCGGCGGCTGGTCGATGGAAAGCTGCTCGGCGAGGGCGATATGCATGGCGAGATGCAGGAAGGGGTTGGTCTGTCCGGACTCCGCCGAATAATCGCGATCACCGTGGTCATCCGGGTTTTCAAGGATGGCGTGGTACTCCGGATGACGTCCGGCCACTGCCACGATCAGCGGCTCGATGCCCGTGAGAGGCAACCCTTCGCGGTAATGCCGCCAAGCATCGAAGAAGGTTTCCCGCAGACGTCCGCGATCCTGCGTGTACACGGCGATTCCCTAGGCGGGCTGCGCCCGGAACAGGCCCAGCACCGTCGAGTACTGGTAGAGGTGGTTGCCCCCGTCCACGGGCCCGATTTCGCCATTGCCGTAAAAGCCGATAATCGGCAGATCCGGGAAGCTTGCGCGCAGCTGGTCCAGATCGCGATCGCGATTTCCATAGAAGTTGGGCCCGCGTCCCATGCAGGGAAACATAAGGGCAAAATCGGGCGCTGCCGCGAGCTGTCCGCACGCCCGTTCGATCGTCAGGCGCATGTCACGTTCGGCGGCGAGCGTGTCGCGCATGGCCCAGAAAAGTCTTTCGCCCCGGGCGAGGGGATGAGAGAGTGTGATCGACTGGTCGTTCAGGTTGGCCGAGACGATGTGATTCAGCCGGAAGCGTCCGTCCCGGATCGCGGTATGGGGGTCCCCGAATGTCACTCCGCCCATGATCAGATGCAGCGGAATATGGTCCATCTCGCGCACGCCGATGGGCAGGGCCTGAACCAGGACGTTGAGCGCCGGATAGTGGCCGAGGCGCAGCACGTCGTATCCATGTACTTCCGCGATCTCGATCGGCGAAGTCAGCGCGCGCACCCCCTGCGAAGTACCGATGGCGCTCTGGCTGCCGGAGATGACCGCTTCGATGTGACCGCTTTCAGCAACGCGGCAGCCGCTCCATACCCGGAAGGGCCCCTGGCCGAAAATGTCTCCGGACACGGCACCGATGCGGGGCAGGGGTCGGTCAAACCAGTCGGCTGTGGCGCCTGCCGGCGTGCACAGGCTTACCACCGCCTGCGTTCCCGTTCCGTCCGGCAGCGCGAGGCGCAGGTCATTGCCGAATACCATCGCGGCCGCCCCGGGGCTGTCCAGCAGCCATTCCTGATCAGTCAGAACGCCGGCGCCGGTGCATCCGACGATCTGCAGGCTGCCGGCGGCGCGGGCGGCGGCCCGCAGCGCGGCGTCGGGGTGGCCGGCATAATGCGGGGTGAGGAACAGCAGCACGCCGTTGGCGCTACTGAGGCCGGCCCGCTTGAGCGCCGCGGTCACCGAGCGTTCCGCGTGTTCAGGGATGGCCCGGGATCCGTAGCTCAGGCCAGTGGCGACAGATCGCTTCATGTATCTAATTTATCCGGGTACGCACATAAATCATAGATAACGCAGCTGCCGCAGCGGGGCCGGCGCGCAACGCAGGTGTAGCGCCCGTGCAGGATCAGCCAGTGGTGTGCGTCCTTGCGGTAACGGGGTGGCACGGCCTGGAGCAGGTTTTGCTCGACTTCCTTCACGGTCCGTCCGGGTGCGAGTCCGGTGCGGTTGGCGACCCGAAAGATATGGGTGTCGACCGCGATCGTGGGTTCCCCGAATGCGGTGTTGAGGATCACGTTGGCGGTCTTTCGGCCCACGCCCGGCAGGGTTTCGAGTTCGGCGCGTGTCGACGGCACTTCGCCGCCGTGCCGCGCGAGCAGCAGTCTGCAGGTTTTCAGGATATTAGCAGCTTTGGTGTTGTAGAGACCGATGGTTTTGATGTAGCCCTTCAAGCGGCGCAGGCCGAGATCGAGCATGGCCTGCGGCGTGGAAGCGATCACGAACAGCCTGGCGGTGGCCTTGTTCACGCTTTTGTCTGTTGCCTGTGCCGAGAGCATGACGGACACCAGCAGCTCGAAGGGCGTGCGGTATTGCAGTTCGGTGGTGGGTGTTGGATTTTGGGCCTTCAGCCGGGCAAACAGCATGCGCCGTTGTGCCGGGCTGAGCAGGCTCGCATGCGCAGCCGCGCGCCGGCCGCCAGCGGAGCGGCCCCGGCCGGGGGGCGCCGAATGCCGCTGCCGGGCCTGCGTCTTCAGGTGTGACGGTAGCGCCCGATCTCGGGCGGCGCGGGGCGGGGATGCTGGGCGGCTTCCTGGACAATACCTTCGAGCATCTTTTCGTACTCCTGCCCGAGCTGGTGCATCGCCTTGTCGTCCAGCCTGGGAAAGATCACGTTCTCGATGAATTCTCCCAGGTCCAGCATCGGTGTAGCCCACAGGTAGTCATGCAGGTGGAAGTTCGCGTGTGCATGCTGGCCGAAGGGATAGTGGCTGAACTCCACCGCCTTGGTGAGAGACAGGTCTGGATCTTTCTGAACGAAGTTTTTTGCCCATTCGTGCCACCAGCGGTAATACCGCTCCTGCAGTTCCAGGCTGAGGCCGAGATCTTCAAAGAAAGCAAAAACGGCAACGCGGTTTGCCTTGCCGCTGAACGGGAAATGACCGGACATGCTCTAGCCTCCTGCGTGCTGGCATAGGGGAGCCTGTTGGGAACAGGCCTGCGTATTTTACGGGCCGCAGACCCGTTTGCCAATGAACCGGCTGGCCGGCGCCTCCGGGGCCAGGCGGACAGGCCGGGCTGCGGCCGCTCAGGGGTTCGAGACCGCGGTCTGACGCTCCCGGTGCAAGGCATCCAGAATGACTTCAGCCAGTTTTGCGTAGGCGCCGTCGAAATGATGGCCACCCCTCAGCTCCAGGGTGCGGCCGAGCCGTGGCGTGAACCTCCGGCACAGCGAGTGCGTCTCGTCCTGGCCATAGATGCACAGTAGGTGTCGCCCGGCGCGAAGCGCCTCGATCTCGGGAAAGATCGGCAGCGCCGAGGGCTGTCGCCCCGAGACCGGAAGCCAGTCCGAGAGGTGGAACTCGAAATCAACGTGCCGGCCCAGGCCAAGAAGTGCTATCAGATCAATGCGGCTTTTGAGAGCGGGCGGCAGGCGCCTCACCATAAAGGGCAGGACGTCCGCGCCGCGGGAATAGCCGATGAGGAGCGCCCGCTTCTTGTTCCAGTGCGCAAGGTAGTAATCGAGGATGCGCGTGAGGTCCTCGCCGGCCTCGTCCGGCGTGCGCCGGGTCCAGAAGTAGCGCAGCGAGTTCAGTCCTACGACTGAGTAGCCGTGTGCGGCCAGCGCGGTTGCCACCTCGCGGTCGAGGCCGGCCCATCCCCCGTCACCCGAGATCATCACGACCAGGCTGTCGTTGGCCGGAACCGTGGCCGGGACCTCCACCAGGGGCAGGTCCGTGACCGGCTTTGGTGGGCCGATCGCCGCCGAGCGCGCGGCCAGCTGCAGCAGCGCCTGGCGCACGAGCGCCATGGCGGCGTCGCTCTGGACCACCTCGCCGGGCCGGGCGCGGAGTACGGCAAACCGTGCCGAGGGGACGCGGGCGACAAACCGCGCGGCATGCTCCGGTGTACAGGACGGGTTCGCCGTGCTGTTCAGGACCGTCCACGGTGCCGTGAGTCTGCCGGCTTGGACGAGGTATCCACGCCCGCCGGGATTGCGCCTCATCGGCCAGCCGTCGCCGCGGCACAGCGGCCGCGGCAGCGGGCGCTGCGGACAGAAGTCAAAGCCCACCGCACCGCGGAAGGTACCGACGGGTGCCTGCGCCAGGGTTCCGTAGGCGACCGTTGCACCCAGGTCCCGGCCCACCAGCACTGGCCGGATGTAGGCCGGGAGGCGTAGCCGCTTCTGCATATACTGGCTCAGGGCCTCGAGATCGCCCGCTGGATACGCACACCGGACATGTGCCACGCGCCGGAGGTAGTCGTTGAGGTTCACCCCGAGCACCAGGGTGTCGGTGGCGGTCAGGACCCGGGCGAGCGCCGTGTCGTGGGCAGCCCAGCCGTGGCGGCCGGACAACTGCAGGACCACGTGTGCCGGCGGGGCCGCCGGCATGAATACTGCGACCGGACCGAGGCGGCCGAAGCGTACCTCGGCGGCCGGGGCTGTCCCGGCCCGGGCGAACCCGGCCAGCAGGGCAAGGACCATTATCGACAACCGCTTCATAGAACCTCCGCAAGGAAACCCGCGATCGGATAGCTGCGGGTTGTTCACTTCACGATCACTCCCTTCAGTCCGCCCGAGATCAAGGTTGCAATGCTGGTGAGTATGCGCGGCAGCGCGATGCCACCCGGGCTGGCGAGGTAGCGCGGCGTCCAGACCGGATCGAACTTCGCCTTGTACTGGCGCAGACCCTGGAAATTGTAGAAGTGTTCGCCGTGGCGAAACACCATCGCACCCAGGCGGGTCCACAACGGCGCCAGCGTGTGGTCTTCGAGCCCGGCCAGCGGCGCCATGCCCAGGTTGAACCAGCCGAATCCCTCGGCCTTGGCCCACAGCATCAGCCGGATGAACAGGTATTCCATGACGCTGTCGGGCGCGTCCGGAAGATGGCGCATGAGGTCGACCGAGATTTCCTCTTTGTTCGCGCCCGTCCAGACATTGGCGAAAGCCACGATGATCCCGCCGCGGCGGACGACCGCAGCCGGAAAGTTGCGCAGGTAGGCGTCGTCGAAGAACCCGAGCGAAAAGCGCTTCTCCCGCGCCGATTTCAGGTCCAGCCAGGTGTCGGAAATCTCGCGGAAACGCCCGAGCAGCAGCGGTACTTCGCCGACCGGCACCACCGCGAACTCACAGCCCTCCTTTTCCAGCCGGTTTACGAGATTGCGCTTGCCCTTGCCGACGCCGCCCTCGAGCGAGAACCGGCTGAGGTCGACGCGCGCCTCTTCGCCGAGCTTGAGCAGGGTCAGTCCGAGATCGAGGTAGAGCGGCAAGCTGTCGGGCTGCACCTGGTAGAAGGCGGTCCAGCCGTCATGACCGTCGACGATGCCCCGAAACTGCCAGACCAGTTCCTCCCATTCCTCGCGTGGCCCGACCGGATCGCCCATGGCCACCCAGGTGCGTCCGAGCACGCCATACATGAGCAGCGCATCACCGCTTTCACTGAACAGCAGATGCTTGTCGCCGAGCAGTGCGAGATTGGCGGCAGCATGACGCGAGTGGCGCACTATTTCGCGGGCGTTTCCAAGCTCGATCGGGCCCGGCAGCTGCGGTTCCGCGGGTGCCGGCCGCATCAGCCGTGTAATTCCGAATACCAGCGCTACCCCGAGGGCGCCGACCGAGGCCCGCAGGAACCGCGGGGCGTTACCGGAGAATGCAAAGCGCCACCACAGGTCCGCGCGATACTCGACGTGCTTGTAGGAGAACATCCCGAGCCAGATCGACGCCGCCAGCACCAGCACGATCGCCGCCACCCATCCGGCGCTGAAGCGCTCACTGATGAGCGAGGCCTTGCGGTGGAAGTGCCTTCGGGTCGGCAGCAGCACCGAGAACATCACGGCGAGCGTCGCCGCTTCCGCATAGTCGAAGCCCTTGAGAAGGGACACCACCACGCCGATTCCGAGAAGCATGACCGTGAGATGGTAGGCCGCATCGAGACGGCGCTGCAGGCCGCGTGCGAGGATCAGCAGGCAGGCACCGATGACGCTGCTGGTGAAGTGCGAGATCTCGAGAAGCGGCAGCGGTTCGAGTCGGCGCAGCCACTGGATCTGCCAATGGTCGGCCGGTGTGGCGCCGGAAAACAGCATGATCGCGCCGCCTACGAAGACGGTAAAGGCGATCACATGGGGGGTAAGCACCGGAAGCCACTGGCCCACGAGGCGTCCTACGCGCTTGATGTCCTCGCGCCGCTGCAGCAGTTCGAGGCCACCCAGAAGCGCCGCAGCGATCACCAGCGGCAGCAGGTAATACAGCCCGCGGAACACGAGCAGCGAGCCGATGACCGAGGCGGAAGGCAGCGCCGGGGACAGAAACAGCAGCATGACAGTCTCGAAAATACCCAGACCGCCGGGCACTTGGCTGACCATGCCGATGATCTGGGCCAGCAGGAAAATGCCCAGGAAGTCGGGGTAGCTCCAGGCGCTGCCGGCCGGCAGCAGCGCATACAGCACGGCTGCAGCCAGGGCCCAGTCGGCCGTGGCAACGGCGAGCTGGGCGAATGCCAGGCGTGGCCGCGGCAGCGAGAATTCCCAGCCGAAGACGCGCAGTGGGCGCTTCTGCAGGAAGGACCAGGCGAGATAGGCGACGGCCAGCGCCAGGAACAGTGTTCCGGCGGCGCGAACCGAATCGAACGGCAGGTGCAGGCCGCCCGGGATGGTGGGCGGCTCGAGCAGGAATGCGCTCCCGCCGAGCGCAAGAAACCCGAGCCAGAAGGTCACGCCGCAGAAGGCGACAAGTTTTGTGACCTGGATCGCCGACAGGCCCCAGGACGAATACAGGCGGTAGCGCACGGACCCCCCCGAAACCAGCGAGAACCCGAGGTTGTGGCTGAAGGCGTAGCCGATGAACGATGCCAGGCGGATCTTGCCCAGCTCCAGCGGCTGGCCTATGTAGCGGAACGCGAGGGTGTCGTAGCCGGTCAGAACCGCGTAGTCGAGCACGGTCAGGACAAAAGCGAGCAGGATGTGCGCCAGAGGTATGGCGCCGATCTCGCGGACAACCTGCTGGTACTGGTGGTGCCGCAGTTCATGGTGCAGCGCCCACAGTGCGATCGCGAAAAGCAGCAGGCCGAACAGGGAACCGAGCGAATTGAGTATCCGTTTCTTCATGGTTGGCGCCGCCGCTGCGACGAGCGGCGATTCTTGCGGCCGGCCGGTCGTGTCAGCCGCCGGGGTGCTGGTCGGGCTGCCGGACTCCCTGCTTCCTGCGGCGTGCGCGCTCCACTGCTGCGCGGATCTCGGCCCGGCGGCGCGCGTGGTCCCCGTCAGGCGCAGAAGCGTCGTTCGCCGGGACGGGATCGCGCGGGAGCGCCGGGCGGGAGCGCCGGGCGATGCGGGCCTCGTTGCGCCGCCTCCAGTTGTCGGCCTCATCGCTGCCGTAGGAGCGCCACAGTCCCGGCCGGATCGCGGCTTCGTCCGCAACCGCGAGATTAATACAGTCGACCGGGCAGGCTGGCAGGCACAGTTCGCAGCCGCTGCACTGCCGCGCGATCACGGTGTGCATGAGGCGGCGCGCGCCGAGGATTGCATCTACCGGGCACACGTCGATGCACTTGCGGCAGCCGATGCAGCGGTCTTCGTCGATGACCGCGCGCCGGCGCGCGGTCTCGCTGCCGCAGCGCGGGTCGAGCGGCCTGACCGGACGGTTCAGCAGTATCGCAAGCGCATCGATGGCCGTATCCCCGCCCGGCGGGCAGCGGTTGAAGTCGGCCTCTCCGCGGGCGATCGCCTCCGCATAGGAGCGGCAGCGCGGATATCCGCAGCGCGTGCACTGCGTCTGCGGCAGACAGGCATCGATCCGCGCGGCCGGCACCGCAGCGGCAGCCGGGTGCGGGAGTGTCTGGTGGCTCAGCATGGTTGCGGAGTATGGCCTCGGCCCGAATTTGACGCAATAATTTCCGACATGGCCGGGTCCGAGCGTGACCCGCGCGGAGGTTATCCGGATCATGAGCAGGAGCAGGCAGGTACTGGTGGGCGTGCGTGACGGCTGGTGGGTGGCGGCGCAGATCCCGCTGCTGGCGCTCGCCGCGTTCCTGCCCCCGTGGTTCCCTGCCGCGGCGCGCAACGCGGCGGACCTCTGTGTGCGGTTCGCCGGCGCCGCATTGCTACTGATAGCGTCCGGCATGGTGCTGGCGGCTTCCGCCAGCCTGGGACGCGCTCTGACCCCCTTCCCCCGTCCCCGGGACAATGCGCGTTTGCGGGAGCACGGTGTCTACGGTCTGGTGCGTCACCCGCTGTATTCCGGCATCGTCCTCGCCGCGGCCGGATGGTCGATGTGGTGGCTGAGCTGGCCGGGCGCGGTGTCCGTGGTGCTGCTCGGTCTGTTTTTCGACCGCAAGGCCTCGTATGAAGAGTACTGGCTTTCGCGCAGGTTCGAGTCCTATGCCGACTACCGCGCGCGCGTACGAAAGCTGATCCCCTGGATCTACTGAAACGGGATGCGCTGCGCGGTGATCCCGGACAGCAGCGCCTGCCTAGGTCACTTGATGCGCATGCCCGGCTGGGCTCCCGAGTCGGGTGACAGTATCCATAAGTCCTTGCCGCCCGGGCCGGCTGCCAGCACCATGCCTTCGGAGGTTCC
>JAJYEK010000016.1 GCA_021785795.1 Pseudomonadota bacterium | reverse complement strand
GCCATGGATAACCAACTCAATGCCTGCGGCAGATGATCCTGCGCCGCCAGGATGCCGACCTGGCGCAGGACATAGTTGTTGTCTTCGCCGAAAAACTGGTACTTATGCCTTATGGCATTCCAGGTCTTCATCGCCGCAGCCGGGTTGTCATAAGCGATCCGGACGACCCCCTGCCGGACGATCTCGCGCGCCAACGGCGTCACGACCGGATAGCGGATGTCTTTCAACACACGCTGCGGATCGCGGTACATGGCCATCCAGCGATCCACCCAGATCCGGTCCTTGACGGGCAGATCCCACTTTAACTCCGCGGCGAGAGTAAGATTCTGCTGCTGCATGGCAAGATGAATGCGCTGCCACACTACGCTGGGAGTCATGTATCCTGCCCTGCGCCACGCGACCAGCACGGGGTTACATGCATCCGGAAGGTTATCCCCGGTCATCCATAAGCGGCTGATTTCCGTCATCAGTGGCGTACGCTGTTTGGCGGCACGCAGCAGGTAATTGAGCCGGTCGCAGTCGAGCGCCGACTCCGGATCGACGTTCTGGTACTCCTGCAAGAAGATCTTCCAGTCACCCCGTTTCGCCAGATAGTGCAACCACTGCTGGCGGAGCATGTTGCCAATCGGAGCATCCTGATTCTGTTCGATGAATGTGCGTAGCGTCGCAACGGACGTAGAGGGAATCCGCCGTTTCAGATAATAGTACTGAAGGTAGCCATGCAGGACATAGCCCTTCAGATTGCCTGCGAGCTCATGGAATTGCCTTACGTCGCCGGATCTGAGCGCAGCAAGGGCATTCAGGTATTCCTGGCGGTACAGATCGATCTTCCGGCCTGCGGCGCACGCCGTTCCGACCGCGCCCTGCAGGACCGCTGCAAGGACAACAAGACACAGTGTGAATCGCGGCTTCATGCCTGATGATTATAGTGCCTAGCCCGTTCCGGCGCGCCGGGTGCCGCGCTCACCGAAGAGCACGGTCTGAGCAGCACCGAAACCTGCCACCCGCCGACGGCATCCATGTTAAATCAACCGGTGGCCGTACCGCCAGTGAGACCGTGCCTGCCGAGGCTGAGCAATCGGAGTGCGCTGTGACTCCAGCCACTGGTGGCCGCAGCGGCAAACTGACCGCATCGCCTTTTTGCGTCTTGCGGAGCTGACTTTGTGAAATTGGCGGCATTGCCGATCGCGCGTTTCTGCGCGGCGGATGACCCGGTGGAAGGAAGCCAAGGGCGGCATTCTGACGCCGCTGAGGATAGAACGAGCCATGCCCAGGCAATTCGGTGACGAAGGGCCCGTCCTGGTACCCGGGCAACGCCAAGACCGGGGCCGACTTTTCATGCGGGACACAGCCATGCAATCCGGATCCAGCACCGGAGCGTACCCCGACGCGCAAGGAGGCAACCGGGGACGCCGGCGGCCGTGACGGTGCCTTCGGGCGCCATCGAAGGACAGCGGCGGGAATTCGCCAGCAAGACACGGTTCTGGCAGGGGCGCTTCGGACGCCACACGGGCAAGCAGGCGCCGCCTTCGCCCAGGCAACCGCGATGCCCCCGCCGGGCTTGCCGGTTTGGCAGCCTGAAACCTCACGGATAGAATGGGCGAAAGACGGGGAATTGCCGCATGACCTCGGCCCAGGTTAACCGGCTCTAGCGGGCCAAATTCGAACAAACTCATGGCGCGCTGCGCGGCCGGATACTTCTAACTGATGCTCGAGATTGCAGTCATCTACGTCCTGGTCGGAACCGCCGCAGGCACGATTGCCGGCCTGCTCGGAATCGGCGGCGGGTTCATCATTGTTCCGGCACTGCTGTTCGTATTCCACAATCAGGGATTCGCGCCGGACCTGGCGGCCCACATGGCAATCGGCACCTCCCTGGCGACGATTGTGCCAACCTCGCTGTCATCACTGCTGGCCCATCACCGGCGCGGTGCGGTGCAATGGCCGGTGTTCCGGCTCCTTGCGCCCGGCATTATTCTTGGAGCGCTGGCAGGATCGATGGTAGCCGGCATGCTGCACGGCCGGGTATTGCATGCAGTCTTCGGGCTGTTCGCGTCCATCGCGGCGGTGCAGCTGATCCTGAATCGGCCGCCCGCGCCGCACCGGCAACTCCCACATCGCCTGGGAATGATCGGCGCAGGGTCGTTCATAGGGGCCGTCTCGGGCATTACCGGCATCGGCGGTGGCAGCCTGACCGTTCCGTTCCTCCTGTGGTGCAATGTCGGTGTCCGTCAGGCGGTTGCGACTTCTGCCGCCTGCGGCTTTCCGATCGCCGTATCGGGCACTCTCGGGTTTGTAGCTAGCGGCTGGCACGACAGCGGCCTGCCGGCCTGGTCCACCGGGTCGGTATACTGGCCGGCGGTTCTGGTCATCGCTGCCGCGAGCGTGACTTTCGCACAGCTGGGCGCACGTCTCGCCCATCGGTTGCCGGTGAAGCTGCTGAAGCGGATCTTCGCGGGTTTCCTGGTATTCATGAGCATCAAGTTGCTCGCGGGTTGACTCCGGCGGCTCCGCAGTCAGGCGCGCTCGGAAACCGCTCAGGTATTGCCGGCATGGGCGTGCCGCCGATAACTCCAGATCAATAGGCCGATCCCGATGATGATCATGGGAGCGCTCAGCAGCTGCCCCATGGTCAGCCAGCCGAAGGCGAGATAGCCGAGCTGGGGATCCGGCACGCGCACAAACTCTGCCAGAAACCGGAAGATGCCGTAGAAAATCAGGAACAGCGCTGAAACCGAACCAATTGGCCGCGGCTTGCGCGAAAATGTCACCAGAATGATCAGTAGCGCTACACCTTCCAGCGCGGCCTCGTACAGCTGGGAGGGCTGGCGTGGCAGCGGGCCGGCGCCACGGAACACCATTCCCCACGGCAGGGTGGTTACTTTGCCCCATAGTTCCTGGTTGATGAAGTTGCCGATACGGCCGGCGCCGAGACCCAGGGGCACCCAGGGCGCAATAAAATCCGTGACCTCCAGGAGCGCCTTTCCGTGCTTGCGCCCGAAAAACCAAAGGGCCACGATTACACCGAGCAAGCCACCATGAAACGACATGCCCCCGTCCCATACTTCGAATACCGCGGGCGGGTGCGCCATATAGTAGTCGAGGTTATAGAACAGCACGTAGCCGATGCGCCCACCGAGGATCACACCCAGGGCGCCGTAAAAAATCGCATCAGCCACCTGATCTGGCGTCCAGCCCGATCCCGGACGGCGTGCACGGCGGTTGGCGAAGTACCACAGTCCCAGGAACCCGAAAACATACATCAGGCCGTACCAGTGGACCTCTATGTGGATACTGTGGCCCAAAATCTTGAAGGGCGGGAATCCGAATGCGATGGGATTGATGTCTGGGGCATAAAGCATGGGAAAGGGCTCCGGATGTGGGCTGTTAGCTAGGATTGCACGCTGGCCGATATTATCCCTTCAGCTCGGCAAGATGCGGGAAAAAAATACCTTGAGATAGCCGGTTTCGGGAATCGCCGGGTGCACCGGATGATCCGGTCCCTGTCCGCCCTGCTCGACTAGCTGCAGGAACCGGTCCAGGTGGCGGCTTGATTGCAGCAGAATCTGCTGCAAGTCGGAGCGTGCCAGATGATAGGAACAGGATGCGGAAACGAGTATGGCGTCCTTGGCCAACACCTGCATCGCCATCTGGTTCAGGCGGTGATAGGCCCGTACCCCTTCCCTGGCATCCTTCTTCCGCTTGATGAATGCGGGCGGGTCCGCGATGACCACGTCAAAATGACGGCGCTCGGCGCGCAGTTGGCGAAGCGTCTCGAACGCGTCGTCGTGCAGCACCGAAAGCCTGTCTTCCACACCGTTCATCGCCGCATTGCCGCGAATCCAGTCCACCGCACGCGCCGAACTCTCGACGCACAGCACGCTCGCCGCGCCGGCCGCGGCCGCCTGTACACCCCATGCCCCGGTGTAGCTGAATAAATCGAGCACCGCGGCTCCTTTGACATAGTCCGGCAGGCGCGCGCGATTCATACGTTGGTCGTAGAACCAGCCGGTCTTCTGGCCCTCTACCACCGGGGCTTCGAAGCGCACCCCGTTCTCCTCGATCATGACGCGGTCCGGCATCTCGCCCAAGGGGATTTCCACATAGCTGCCCAGGCCCTCGACTTCCCGACTGGCGCTATCGTTGCGCAACACAATGGCCCGCGGATGCAAAACCTTGTCGATCGCTGCAACAACCTCCTCTCTGAGCCGTTCCATTCCAGCGGTGGTAATTTGCGCCACAACAACGTTCCCGTAGCGGTCAACCACCAGCCCCGGCAGTCCGTCGCTATCGCTGAATGCCAGCCGGTAATAGGGCTGCCTGAAGATTCTTTCCCGCAAGCCACGACAGATGTTGAGCCGGTGAACCAGAAGTGACTGGTTGAGGGGCTGGGCACTATCGCGGCTCACCAGACGCGCACAGATCAGGGTGTGGGGATTGACGTAACCACAACCTAGAGCCCTACCCGCATGATCTTGAATGACGGCCGCCTGGCCCGGCTCGAATTCCGCCAGTGGCGTCGCCGCGGTGTCCACCTCATTGCTGTATACCCATACGTGACCCGCACGCAGACGGCGGTCTTCGTTTCTTTTCAGTCGCAGGGGCGCAAAGGTCATAACAAAAGTGTCAGATTACGGGGGCGCAAGCTTACGGTAAACCGTCCTGAATGGGAAATTCCGGGCGGCGTGGCCCGGTCGCACCGTGCCGGCAGGCGGGCAGCCTGTGGCGCTGAATTGCCGGAAGATCGCAAGGGCCATACCCACACAGACAGCGCCAGCGCGACGCGCTATAGTGTACCCTGACTCTACTGCCTGCCCACGCCGATGTCCTCCACCACCGCGCGTCACACCAACCGGCTGATCGACGAAACCAGCCCTTATCTGCTGCAGCACGCACACAACCCGGTAGACTGGTTCCCGTGGGGCGCAGAAGCGCATGAAAAGGCACGGTCGGAAGACAAGCCCATTTTGCTGTCGATCGGCTATTCGGCTTGCCACTGGTGCCACGTAATGGAGCAGGAATCGTTTGAGGACGAAGCGGTGGCCGGTCTGATGAATACCTTGTACGTGTGCATCAAGGTTGACCGCGAAGAGCGTCCGGACCTGGATAAAATCTACCAGCTCGCCTATCAGATGCTGGCGCAGCGGCCGGGCGGCTGGCCGCTCACCATGTTTCTGTCCCCCGACGATCACACGCCCTTTTTCGGGGGGACGTATTTTCCGAACGCTCCCCGCTACGGAATGCCGGCGTTCACCGACATACTGCGCCGGGTAGCCACGTATTTCCGCGATCAGCGCAGCGAGATCACTGCCCAGAATACCGCGATCCGCAACGCGTTTGGGCGCATTCAGCCGGGCGCGCCGGAGCCGGGATTGCTGCCGGGACCAGAACTGCTGGCTGCCGCCAGACGCGAGCTCGCAGAGCATTTTGACGCGCGCGAAGGGGGCTGGGGCGGTGCCCCGAAGTTTCCGCATCCGACCAACATCGATCGTTGCCTGCGCCAATGGGCATCGGCGCCCCGCGAACCGGACCTCGGAGCCCTTGCCATGGCCAGGCACACACTGAGCGCCATGGCGCTGGGCGGAATCTACGACCAGATTGGGGGCGGCTTCTGCCGCTATTCCGTTGACCAGCATTGGATGATTCCGCACTTCGAGAAGATGCTGTACGACAATGCACAGCTGCTGGCTCTTTACTGCGACGCGGCGATTGCCACCGGAGATGAGCTGTTCCGGCGAGTCGCCACGGAGACGGCCGAGTGGCTCATGCGGGAAATGCAATCTGCCGATGGTGGCTACTATTCGACGCTCGACGCCGATTCCGAGGGACGCGAAGGCAAGTTCTACGTGTGGACGAAAGAGGAGCTTCGGACAATCCTCAGTGATGACGAGTACCGCGTCGTGGCACCGCATTTCGGCCTGAACCGTCCAGCCAACTTTGAGAACGAATTCTGGCATTTGCGCGTTTGCGCAGCAGGCAGCGATGTCGGAGGGACGCCGGCCGGGGAGGTCCGCAGAGTGATTGACAGCGCCCGCCGCAAGATTTTCGCGGCGCGCGAGCGGCGCGTTCGCCCCGGACGCGATGAGAAGGTCCTGACGTCCTGGAACGGGCTTGCCATCAGGGCCATGGCCCATGCTGGGCGCTTTCTCGGCCGCGGCGATTTCATCGATTCTGCGCAACGCGCCCTCGATTTCGTGCGCGCGCGCCTCTGGAAAGACGGCCGCCTGCTCGCCACGTGCAAGGACGGAGCCGGGCGCCTTGGCGCCTACCTGGATGATTATGCCTTCCTCATCGATGGAGTGCTCGAAGTTGTGCAGGCACGCTGGCGCGACGGCGATCTGATGTTTGCGGTCGATCTCGCGGAGACGCTCCTCGATCATTACGAAGACGAGCGCCACGGCGCCTTCTTCTTCACCGCCGACGATCACGAACCCCTCATCCATCGCCCCAAGCCGGCAGGCGATGACGCACTGCCCTCGGGAAACGGCGTCGCTGCGCTCGCGCTGCAGCGTTTGGGCCACATTTTGGGAGACGCCCATTTTCTCGATGCTGCGGAAAAGACCATCCGGGCACTGTACCGGGAGGCCGCCGCGTACCCATCGGGCCACAATGCGCTGCTGGGGGCGGTGGAGGAACACCTTGAACCGCCACAGACGGTCGTATTGCGCGGTCCCGCGGAAGCCATGGGGCCATGGGTCGAACGCTGCCAACGTTTTTACGCGCCCCGCCGGATCGTGCTGGCGATACCGGACACGGCAACGGTCGTGCCCGGCGTGCTCGCCAGTCGTGGCGCTACGGGCGGTGTCACCGGCTACGTCTGCAGCGGTCACGCATGCAGCGCGCCGGTCACGGAACTGGACGCGCTCGGACCTCTGCTCGACGGCTGTGAAATGCAGTTATACGATTCAGTGACCGTCGCCCATGAATAGCGGATCCGGAGACAAGCGGGTAGCGCCGAAGACGCTGGAGGATTTCATCCGTGAAGCGCGAGCGCGCATTCAGGAAATTCATCCGGACGAACTCGACGAAATGATCGAGAACCATGACGATCTTCTGATCGTCGATGTGCGGGAACCCGATGAATATGGCAAGGGTCATATTCCAGGAGCGCTGCTGGTGCCGCGCGGCACGCTCGAGGGCGCCGCCGACCCGGGCAACGGGCACCGCATCGAACCGCTTTGCAGTGCGCGCGACCGCACCATCATTGTCTACTGCGATACCGGCGCACGCAGCGCGCTCGCGGCGGACACGCTCACCCAGATGGGCTTCAACAGTTACAATCTGGCGGGCGGGCTGGTCCTGTGGGAAGCGGATGATTTCCCGGTCATACGGGATTAGAAATCCGGTTCAGAAAGCGTAGCCGAATTCGCGTCGGAAACGGTCGGCGAACCCAGCCGGTTCGACGCGGTGATTCTGGGTCCCGTGGCATTCGATCTTGATCGCGCCCATCAGCGCGGCAATGCGTCCAGTCGTGTCCCAGTCCATGCCGTGCGCGATACCGTACAGGAGTCCGGCACGGTAGGCATCCCCACATCCGGTGGGGTCGACGATTTGCTGCGCCCTGGCCGCGGGAATCACATATTTCTGTCCCCTTGAATGAATCTCGGACCCTTCACCGCCCCGGGTGAGGATCAATCCATCCACGCGCGCCGCAAGTTCCCGCAGCGACTTTCCCGTACGTTCCTGGAGCAGCTTGCACTCATAATCGTTGACGCTCAGGTAGGTGGCCTGCTCGAGAAAGGCGTCGAGCTCGGCGCCATCGAACATCGGCATCCCCTGGCCCGGGTCGAATATGAAGGGTATGCCGGCATCAGCGAACTGCTGGGCGTGCAGCAGCATGCCGTCGCGGCCATCCGGTGAGACGATTCCGAGACTCACCGGACCTGCCTGGCTGACTGAATTGAGGTGCGAATAACCCATTGCACCCGGATGGAAAGCGGTAATCTGGTTGTCGTCCAGGTCCGTCGTAATGAAGGCCTGTGCGGTGAAGGTTCCGGGTACCACGGTGACGTGGTCACGCCGTACGCCCCAGCGATCCAGCCAGCGGGCGTAGGCCTCGAAGTCGTCCCCGACCGTTCCCATGGTCAGCGCATCGCCGCCAAGCATCTGCAGATTGTAGCCAATATTGCCAGCACAGCCGCCAAACTCCCGCCGCATCTGGGGCACCAGAAACGAAACGTTGAGGATATGCACCTGCTCTGGAAGGATATGATTCTTGAACCGGTCCGGGTACACCATGATGGTGTCGAACGCGAACGAACCACAGATCAGTACCGTCATGAAATTCTCTCCGGACGCTGCCCGCGGTCACGTCGCATGGTCACCGCGGCGCATCGCGGGCAGCAGCCAGCACCGGGACCTTTTGGCGCGCAGTATACCGGAAACGCCTGCCGAGCGGACCCAATGTTCACGGGGAGCGGCACAAGATCCTAAATTGCCGCCTTCCATTTCAAGTCGAGTTCGCGTGCCGCCCTCACATCGTCGAGCCGCCGCACTGGGGTGGTATGCGGGGCATTCTTGACCAGATCGGGATTGGCGCGCGCCTCCTGAACAATCTCCTCCATGGCCGCCAGGAAACCGTCGAGTTCTTCCTTGCTTTCCGTCTCTGTCGGCTCTATCAGAAAGCACTCCGGAACCAGCATCGGAAAGTATGTGGTTGGCGCATGGAATCCCTTGTCCAGGAGCCGCTTGGCGACATCCATGGCAGTTACGCCGGTCGCATCCTTGACGGGTTTCAGCGTAATGATGAACTCATGGGTCGCCCGGCGATCCGGAAATGCGGCGGTGAATCCCTGCTGCTTGAGGCGGGCGAGCATATAGTTCGCGTTGAGCGTTGCGAACTCCGCAACGCGCTTCATGCCCTCTCTTCCGAGCAGTCGCGCGTAGATATAGGCGCGCAGCAGGATCCCGGCATTCCCCATGTATGCGGAAAGACGGCCAATCGACTGTGGGCGGTCTTTCTCAGTTTCGACGAAATAGCTTCCGTCCCGTGACTGCGCCACCACCGGAACAGGCAGGAAGGGCAGAAGCCGATCATTGACGCCAACCGGCCCGGCGCCTGGTCCGCCGCCGCCGTGCGGCGTGGAGAAGGTTTTGTGCAGATTCATGTGAATGACGTCAAAACCCATACTGCCAGGTTTGACCTTTCCCAGAATCGCGTTCAGGTTTGCGCCGTCGTAATAGAGCAGGCCGCCCGCCTCGTGCACAATCCGCTGCACTTCCTGGATGTCCCTCTCGAACACCCCGAGCGTCGACGGATTGGTGAGCATCAGGCCGGCGGTCTGGAGTCCCACGGCAGTCCGCAGCTTTGCTATATCTATGCCTCCATGCGCATCCGTCGGGATCTCGCGCACGGTGTAGCCGCACATGACGGCGGTAGCAGGATTGGTCCCGTGAGCAGCGTCCGGCACCAGAATTTCGGTGCGCCCCGTGTCGCCGCGCGATTCGTGATAGGCACGGATCATTGCGACACCGGCAAATTCGCCTTGCGCACCCGCCATGGGCGTGAGCGACACCGCCCTCATTCCGGTCACGTCTTTGAGTATTTCCTGCAGCTCGAACAGACAGGCCAGAAATCCCTGGCCCGCAGCCGCTGATGCAAGCGGGTGTCTGGCAAGAAACTGCGGCAGCATGGAATATGTATTGCATGCCCGCGGGTTGTACTTCATCGTGCACGAACCGAGCGGATAAAAATGCGTGTCGATCGAGAAATTCTTCTGCGACAGCCTGGTGTAGTGGCGCACAGCCTGCATCTCCGAGACTTCGGGAAGGGCCGCACGTGTCCGGCGCCGCAGCTCCGGGGGGATATCCCTGATTTCGGGGGCGAGGGAGGGGGCCTGAGACGGGTTGCGGCGCCCCGGACGGGAAAGCTCAAATATCAGCATGTTCTTAACCTGCGCAAGCACGTTTGTCTCCAATACAATGCATACCCGGATCGCGATCCGGCAATCAGGCGGGGCGTCTGCTGTGCTGCCGGAGGGCCCGGCTCCGTTACTTCAGCGCGGCAATGGCCTTATCGTAGTTCGGTTCCTGCGCGATTTCCGGAACGAGTTCGGTGTACACCACGTTGTCGCCCTGGTCGAGCACCACCACCGCGCGCGCTGTGATGCCGGCAAGCGGGCCGTCCTCGATCAGCACTCCGTAATCCTTGGCAAAATGGCGGTCGCGCATCATGGACAGCGTCACCACGCTTCCGGCATTTTCGGTGCTGCAGAAGCGGTTCTGCGCAAACGGCAGGTCGGCGGAGACGATCAACACCACAATGTCGCTCCGGTCCTTGGCTTGATCGTTGAATTTCCTGGTACTGGTGGCGCACACCGGCGTATCGAGACTCGGAACGATGTTGAGAAGCTTCTTCTTGCCCTTGAAGCTCGCGAGGGTGACGTCATGCAGCTCCGAGTCCGTCAGACGGAAATCCGGCGCCTTGCTGCCTATCCTCGGAAGATCGCCGAAAACCTGTATGGGGTTGCCCTTCAGCGTTACGGTTGCCATATCAATTCCTCCTTGGTGATGTAGTTACATCTTCTGCGCGCACGGCGGATCCAGGCGGCGCTTGCTCAGTATGCGCTGCATCTGTTCTGTGTAGCGGTCGATGTCGGCGGTCGTCTTGGTTTCGGTGGCGCAGACGAGCAGGCACTGGCCAAGTTCCGGGTAGTCGTCTGTGAGCGCGAAGCCGGCCAGAATTCCCTGAGCCTCCATGGCGCGCAAAACATCACCCACTGGGGAATTCAGGCGCAAGACAACCTCGTGGAAAACCGGGTGGTCGAATACCGGTTCCACCCCGGCAACGGATCCTAATCGCGCCAGCAGCGCAATAACGTTTGCGTGTGACTGCGCTGCCACCCGCTCCAGCCCTTCGGGGCCAAGCAGTGACATATAGATGGTCGCAGCGGTAACCAGAAGGCCCTGGTTCGTGCAGATATTCGAAGTGGCCTTGGAGCGGCGGATATGTTGCTCGCGGGCCTGCAGCGTAAGCGTAAAGCCGGGTCGACCGTCCCGGTCGACGGTACGGCCGATGATGCGTCCGGGCATCTGGCGCACATATTCCTGCCTGGTGGCCATGAATCCGAAATACGGGCCGCCGGAAGACAGAGGCACGCCCAGTGGCTGGCCCTCACCGACAACGATATCCGCGCCGGCGCTGCCCCATTCGCCAGGAGCCTTGAGTAGCGCGAGAGAAGTGGGGTTAACACAGGCAATGACAAGCAGTCCGTGCCCATGTGCCCAGTCGGTCAGGGCATCCACGTCCTCCAGCACGCCGAAGAAATTCGGCTGTGAAATCACGAGCGCGGCACAGTCTTCGCTGTAATGCCTCTCCAGCGCATTCAGTGGACTGCTTCCGGACTTCATATCGTAGTCCGGCTCTATGAGTTCAATACCCTGATTGTGCACGATCGTTCTGGCAACCTTGCGATATGCGGGATGGACGGACCGAGGCACGAGCACCTTGCGCCCCTTCCGGTGCAACCGGATTGCCATCAGCACCGCCTCTGCCAGGGCAGAAGCTCCGTCGTAGAGAGAAGCGTTCGATACGTCCATGCCGGTCAGGCTGGCCATCATCGTCTGGTATTCGTACAGAAGCTGAAGGGTGCCCTGGCTGGCTTCCGCCTGGTAGGGTGTATAGGCAGAATAGAATTCGCCGCGCGTGGCAACCTGCCAGACCGCCGCCGGAATGTGGTGCTCATAGGCACCGGCTCCGATAAAGCAGAGGTATCGCCCGTCGGTCTCGGCACGCTCCTGCATCAGGCGCCCGATCTCCATTTCGGTCAGCGCTTCGGGCACGGCCGCGAGTTGCGCGCCATGCAGCGGCGCCGGGATCTCATCGAACAGCTGGTCGATATCCTGGATACCGATGACCGCGAGCATCGCCCTTATGTCGGCATCGGTATGGGGTATGAATGGCATAGACAATACCTTGTCAGTCAGCGCCGGCCATATCAGCCCGAGCCGGCGCGAAGTTGCTGAAGGCCACGCAGCCAGCGTCACTCAATGGCTTTCCGCCTCTACCACCGCCTTGTAGGCGGAGGCGTCAAGCAGCGACTTGAGCTCGCCCGGACTCCCCGGTTTCAGGCGGAACAGCCAGCCGTCTCCGTATGCGTCCTTGTTGACCGTCTCCGGTGCATCGGTCAGGAGCCCGTTCACCTCGACTATCCTGCCACTTACCGGGGCGTAGACATCCGAGGCCGCCTTCACCGACTCGACCACCGCGCATTCCTTGCCGGCTGCGAATTCAGCTCCGACCTTGGGCAACTCCATGAACACCAGATCACCCAACAATTGCTGGGCATGATCGGTGATTCCGACCGCCACGGAGCCGTCCGGCATGGCCTTTACCCATTCGTGGGACTTGGTGTACTTGAGATCTTTCGGTATCTCACTCATCGAATTTTTCCTCGGTTATTCCACACAGCTCTTGCCATTTCGCACGAAGGGATACTTGACTACACGCGCCGCAAGGCGTTTTCCGCGCACCTCAACGTCGCACCGGCTGCCTGCGGCGACGGCGGTCGGCAGGCGCGCCAGGGCTATGGCCTTACCCAACGTCGGCGAAAAGCCGCCGCTGGTGATCTCGCCCTCTCCGGCAGACCCGCAGATGACCTTTTGATGATCCCGCAGGACACCTTTGCCCTCAAGCACTAGCCCGACCAGCTTGCGCGTTACACCTTCGGCACGTTGCCGCTCCAGAACCTCGCGCCCCACGAAGTTGCGGCTTGCGGGATCCCAGCCCACGGTCCAGGCAAGTCCGGATTCCAGCGGCGTAGTGGTTTCATCCATGTCGTGGCCATAGAGATTCATGCCCGCCTCCAGTCGCAGGGTATCACGCGCACCCAGCCCAATCGGCGCGACCCCCGCCTCGGCCAGCCCCTGCCAGCTGTAGGGGGCGGCCTTTCCCGGAAGTATGAGCTCGAAGCCGTCTTCCCCGGTATAGCCGGTCGTGGCGACGAACAGTTCGCCGATGCTGGTCGCAAAGAAAGGCTTGAGTTTTTCGGTCGCGGAACGCAGACCTTCTCCCAGAGCCTGATAGACCTTTTCGCGTGCATTCGGACCCTGCACGGCAATGATGCCCAGATCCGGCCTCGGCAGAATGCTGACCCCTTCCATTTCCCGCGAGGTCGCATCCAGCCACGCCAGATCCTTGCTGCGGGTTGAGGAGTTCATGACCAGGCGGAACCACTGTTCGTTCATGTAGTACACGATCAGATCGTCGATCACCCCGCCCCTGGCGTTCAGCATGCAGGTATACATCGCCTTGCCCTGGGTCCGCAGCTTGTCCACGCTGTTGGCCATGAGCAACCCGAGAAACGGGCGCACGTTGGCACCCTTGATGTCCACCACATTCATGTGCGAGACATCGAACATTCCCGCATCCTGTCTGACCTTGTGGTGTTCCTCGATCTGGGATCCGTAGTGCAGCGGCATGTCCCAGCCGCCGAAATCAACGATCTTGGCGCCCATTTTCACATGGGTGTCGTAAAGAGGTGTTCTGTAGCCCATGGATCGCCTCGCTGAATTTTACCTGGGTTTAGAATCTGGTCGACGTGGCGCGAATTGCGCGCCCACGGTACCGCCCTTTAGCCCATTCGGATCCAGGGTCGCAGCAAAGCGGTTCGCATTGGGCAAAAGGCCGACAATCCCGGCCTGGGACCAGACACGGTCCAAACGACTGGCATTGGCCACGCAGATTCCCCATGGTTGCAAACACTTCGGCCGACGCTTCCCACAATCCAGCGTCCACGCGGGCCCAGCCTCAATCCCGGAGGTACCCACGATCCGAGCTAGCAGCCCGCGACCGGGACCGTGCCCGACGAATTTGCGCGCGTGGCGGCACCGGATGGCCGGGGACACTGCAGTCACAGCGGTTTCGAAACACGCCATTGGCTCTCGCTCAATAAAAAAGGGCGATGGACTGTCGTGTCCATCGCCCCTCTGTCCGGTAACCTGAGAGCTTGAGCCCCTTCGGTGGATGCGCCTGCCCCAGAGTAACACCCAAGGGTCGGCCTGATCGCTCTCCAGAGTCGATCCTATCTCTGCTGCGGTCCTTTTGCCTGAGCGTTTCCGGGCGGTTGCGCCTTCGGCGCCCTGGTGTCTGCTTACGCCCAGGGCCTCTCCCGCAGGGATTCTGATCGCGACAGCACTATATCCCACACCCCCGAGCCGTGCCAAGGGGCGATCGTGCATATTGTTGGCCCAAAGTCGTAATGTCCCCTGCCGGTTCGCAAGGGGGCTGGCTCGAATTGGGTATTGGGAACGAACCGGAGCGGAGGACGCACCCGGGCAGCCTGCAGTATCGGCGGCACCCCTGTGGTGACGGACGGCAGCAGGATGGATCCAATACCGCTGCGGAATTCGTTTCTTGTACTAGACTTTAATAGTTCAAATATCCAAACAATTTCCTGCTGGCTTCATCAGAAGAGCGCTCGAGCTGGGCCCCGTGGCCCTCGGCGGGATGCCCAATTGGGGGGGTTACAAATGAACTGGGCCAAAAAATCCAAGCGCGCGTTTCTGCTTCTGATCTGCGCGCTGATCAGCGTGCCGGCCTATGCCAACTTGATACTTGGCGCTCCGCCGCGGGAATCGATCACCCAGGCCAAAGCGATCTACGACCCGATCGCGCGGTTTCTCAGCCGGGTCACCGGACAGAAAGTCACCTATCGGTATGTCGATAACTGGCTGTCTTATCAGAGTGATATTCACAGCGGGGCATATGACATCGTGTTCGATGGACCGGCGTTCATCGGCTGGCGCATGGCAAAATTCGGATGGACCCCGCTGGTAAAACTGCCGGGGAGTCTGAGCTTTGTCGTCATCGTGGCAAAAAATAACAAGTCGGTGCACAGCCTCAAGGATCTGGAGGGATATCCGCTATGCGGGTTCGCCCCTCCCAATCTGGCCACGCTTACGATCCAGTTCGAGTTCACGAACCCGGCACGCCAGCCGCACGTGGTCGCCGTGAGAACGTTCACCCAGGCCTACCAGGGGGTTATCTCGGGTCGATGCACGGCCGCCATCATGCAGGCGAAGCTGTACCAGCACATAAACGCCCGATTCCACGCGGCGAGGGTGATTTTCCACAGCGAGCCATTGCCGAACCAGGCATTTTCGGCCGGACCGCGAATCCCGCTGGCACTGCGGGCACGCATTGCCGCTGCGCTCCTGTCCCCGCAAGGCAGCGCGGCAGCACGAATGCTGCTAGCCGAGTTCAAGGCTCGCCGGTTTGTGCCCGCCACCGCGCAGGAATATGCCGGCCTCGGCAAGCTTCTCAAGGATGTCTGGGGGTTCGGTCTGCGGACGGCATCGGACCAGTAGTACCGGCCGCATAGCGCGGCGTCTAGCCGAGATCGAATTCCGCGACCACCGGCGTATGGTCGGACGGACGCTCCAGCGCGCGCGGCCCGCGGTCAATGCGGCATGACCTGCAGCGCTGACACAATGCCCGGCTGGCCAATATGTGATCTATGCGTAAGCCGTGATTCCGGCGGAAGCCGCCCATCCGATAGTCCCACCAGCTGAACTGCCGCTCTGGCTGCTCAAACAGGCGAAAAGTATCGCACAGACCAGCGCCGAGTATTTTCTGGAATGCGGCGCGCTCGGCACCGCTGAACAGAACGCGCCCCTCCCATAACTGCGGATCATAAACATCGCGCTCCTCCGGTGCGATGTTGAAATCTCCAAGAACCACCAAGTGCGGGTTGCCGGCGATCTGCTGCTCGATATGGGTGCATAGCTTCGAAAGCCAGTTGAGCTTGTAACTGTACTTTTCCGAGCCGACCGATTCGCCATTCGGGACGTAGATATTCAGGATCCGCAAACCGCCCCAGGATGCGCCGAGTACCCGCCTTTGCGGGTCCGGTAAGCCCGGAATATCGAAAACGACCTCGGACGCGGGCGTGCGACTGATGAGGGCAACCCCGTTATACGCCTTTTGGCCTGAATAGACCGCGTGATATCCGGCTTCCTTGATCGCGGAGGCCGGAAACCTGTCATCAGTGAGCTTCGTCTCCTGCAGTGCCAGCACCTCGGGCTGCTCGCTTGCGAGCCAAGCCAGCACCTGCTCGAGGCGCACGGACAATGAGTTCACGTTCCAGGTGGCTATTTTGAATAACGCCATAAGATATTGAATTAATGTTTATTATGTTTCGATATATTACAGCAATACCCCCAAATATACCCCCATGAAAGCTGCACCATTATTAATTCATTCATGGACGTTGGCCGGCTAGAGGCGCGATTAGTGTCTATTCCGCAATTTCCCTTACCCATTATGGCGTGACTACTGCCTGGTCCTGAGCAGCCTCCCTAGTCAACCAAGAGCACAGTACCAAGTCGTCGCTTGCACCGTCACATGCGCTGACAGCAGCCGCTGATGAAGCGGTGGTCTCCGGACTCGTGCTGCTGCGTCGCTTTAAGTACCAGCCAGCTGTTCGTCCTTTGGCCTCAGCAAGTGATTCTCTAACGCGGCATCGATCTCCTTCAATCCATAATTTGTAACGGAACATATCCGTTTCACGCTTTCATTTGCAAAGACGTTGACGTGCGTGTGTGTTATGCGGTTAAGGTAAAGCAAACCGCCATAAGGGAGGTGCGGCTGATAATGAGGAATGTAGATTAGGCGCGAGACTTCTCTTTTACCAACACGGGCAAGAAAACTGATGAAATCGCTTTCAGAAAATAATGGCTGAAGCTCCGTGACAAAATTTCGAAAATCTATAACTGGGCAAATCAAAAGATAAGTATTAAATGGGCGCCTATTATTTTGATCGATATCACATTCGTGGGTAAGTATATAAGCGATGCCGATAGCTGTGTCGAATGATTGGTCATCTTCGTTAAAAATGGGAAAGTGGACATCCAAATAAAATTGACCTACACCCAAGCTTAGTCCCGTACCGCCATAGTAAAACCGTCCCGGATCAACCCGTAAGTGATTCTTCAGATGGCCATAGGCTGTATCGAAATCCATTCGGCTTGATCAAGTCCTAGTTTGTCTTCCTCTGCCGACAATCCTGATTGATTTATAGAGTGCGCGATCCAACGCACTCTGTTCACGTTCAGTAAGATATCGAGTTGGCATCCCTCTAGAGGAAATCACGATATATTGGACATTAATAAAGTGACTCGCTTTTGGCGGAGCAGCCTGCCGTATCTCGGCTCTTTCCGTACCTGACAGGCTATAAAGATCCAACTCCGGCGCAAAACATATTGCAGAGGCGCATGTGGGTCCTAGTAGCATATCTATTTCTCCACGAGTTTTTCCAAGATTTCGCTAGGTATGAGCTTGAAAAAAGCCTCTTTCTCAAATTTATGAGCTGTCTCAACCCAGGCGACTGCGGCGCTCGTTTCTTTCACTTGAAAATGTGCTGGGGATGAAACATCGATGTCCACTACAACCGTTGTATCCTTCGGTAAGGCGCCTTGTACAAAATACGGGGACGCAATTCGAGTCATGGTCGCGTGTGCATCATCATTCTTCACAAGGTAGTTCAGGTTAATTGGTTCGCCCAATTCTTCACCATTCACCTCAACGTTTAAATCAAGACTATTAACATCCGCAATATAATGTCGGTTGGATGTGATAGCGTTAACGTAACGAAATCCAATCTTATTAATCGCAGCATCTTTGACACACGCAAACAGCATCTCGAAAACCGAAATAAGGGCGGGTTGAAACTGCTTCCAACCACAGTACTTATCGACGCTGTGGTAAGAAACAACATTGCTGCCAACCTTTAGGAGAGATGCACCATCAGCACTACGTAATTGCAAAACAGGTTGGTATCTTAGTTGTTCATTAACTGCTCTGAGTGATGCTGGGATTTCGGCAGTAGGGAGTCGCCCCTTGGAAAAGTCCTTCCAAGGATCTTGGTCGCTCAATCGACCAATAACAATTTCCGGTTGCTCGCTTGTATCAAAACGTACTTCGCATATCGCCTCAAGGATACAATCGTCCTTAAGCTTCTCCGGAGGTAACAGCCTAGTCATTGGTTACCATTTGATTGGTTGCGAGAGGACGAATTTATAAATCATCATATAAATCATTATACGCCATTGCAGGTTCATTATAACTCAGTGTTTTATTTGTATAAATCGCGCAGCCGAACCAATTTACAGCACATGGTACAAAGTTTGTCAATTGATGTCACCAGTTCGTTGCGGCGGGCCTAAGACGCCGATCCTCTCCCATCAATGTCGCCATCCGGATCGATCAGACCAAAGACCATAGGCCCGAGAAGGCGCCCATCGGACTTAATTGCTTGCAACATGGCAGTGTCTGTCGGTGGAACGGAGATGTAACCAACGGTTGCGCCGTTTCGACGTGCGGCCCGAATCACGCGCCGGCAAAAAGCACGCGGGCTTTCTGTGTCGCCTCGCACGAGGGGCGGGCCGCCTTCTGGATCATCGCGCCACGAGCTTGTCGCGATGGCATCGGGCACGAGCCCGATATTCAGAAAAAAACATTCCCCGCCTTCCGGGTGCCGTTGCTCAAGCCGGCGCACCCGGCCTTCAAGATTCATTGCCATAGTCAGATTCCTCGGCCGTCTGATTTTCCAGCGCGGTAATGCGCGCCTCTAGTTGCAGCAGTTCCAGCACGTCCGAAAGCTGGCGTAACACGTACGCCAGGCGCGTGCCGTCCTGTGTCTCGATCTCGCCCCGACGCATGGCACGGTAGATCCGGCCAAGCTCTTTCGCGATCGACTCCAGCCGCAGCAAATTTCGCGAAATGACGGGCGGGGTAGGACATGCTGGAACCTGTTGTTTGCGTGCCATTTCGGGCGGCCTTAGCGCTTGTTCCGCGGTTCATCTGGGACGACCACGGCGTGATGGCCAACTGGAATCGTCACGGTTTCCTTTCGCTGGCCGGGGCGCAAATTAAGCCGACAGATGCGCGGCTTGGCCATGTACGGCCGCATCCACGATCCGATGTCGCCAACAAATTTCGAGACTTCGCGGCCAGTTTTATCCCTCCAGCTATATTCGATCAGTTTCCCCGAATCCCCCAAGCGCGGACTGACGTCCCGGACAATTGCCTTGGCGATCTCGCCCAAAGTCGCGGGATCTAGCCCCTGCAACCTGACATCGCGAAATGTTGGCGATAGCGGTTTCAACTTTTCAGACTTCATCAAAATTTCCTGCGGCGAGCCTTCCATGTTGAGGGGATCGGCCAGTTGCTCGGGATCGCGTCTATTATTCATCGGTCATTCCTCGGGGTTGGGGTGAACGTGGGTGCCGACGGCCCAGCGGCGGGACAAGCCGCGTCTCTCCGGTAGAGACGAGCCATCGGCGATTCTTGTATCTCGTGTTGCGATATGTCAGGGCGCGTCATGCGGTCGCACCTCCAGCAGTCGCGCTTCGTAGCGTGCCCGCAAAGCATGTTCCGCCCCGGCAAGGTCGAGGCCCGGGGCCAGGTAGAACAGCCAGGTGGTCGGCGTGTCGACAAGACGGTACTGATAGACCGCCATGCGCGGCCGCAGCAGCGCCATGAGTTCGGACTTGTTTGCACGCAGCCGCTCGATGAACTGATCCGATAGCGGACCCTCGGCAATAAGCCGGCCTCCGTCGATCCACAACCGGATGCCCCGGCGTGCGGCCTCGCTCTTGATGGCGAGCGCGGCGCTCACATGGCCACCTTGCGCGGTCGCACAGCTACTGCATCCCCAAATGGGCCTGGGTCTCCTTCCTCGGGCGGGAAGGGGTCGGTATCCGTCACAGCGTCACAATGCCCATTTTTAAGGGCGTTTTCAGCATTTCGATCCGTCACGGGCGTGGATCGTGTTACGGATGAATTTTCGAGAAAATGGCTTGTTTTGCAGGGCTGTGACGTTGTGACGGATTCAGAGGCCAAGTACCGGCCAAAGGCATCCTCGAAGCGGTCGAGATGATATCCCTTAACCGTCTTTTCGCCTATCCGGATTGTGCCGGGCAGGATCCCAAATGGCCTCAGCAGCCGCGCTAGGCTCCGGGAATCGATCGGGTTACCACGAAGATCCCCCCAGGGTTTTTCTTCGATGGCGACAAGGTGCCGGATTAGCATATCGGTCGGCAGCCGATCAGCGGATCGCGCCCCAAAAATTTCCCTGATATCCGCTAGCAGCGCAACGCCTAGGGATTCGTTATCAGTGTTCGAGTTCACTGCCGCCAGTGCCGCACGCCGTGCCTTCTCGGGCCACTGGCCGCCGGCAATCTCGGCGAGCACCAATAGCGGACGCCAGTTATCCGCTTGCCGGTTGAACAAACCTTGCGGCATCGCCGGATTGCCCACCTCAATGTGATGTCCGTTGTCCTGAACTAACCGCGCACATTTGCGGCGCAGTTCCTCGCCGTCAAAGCCGTGCAGTGATTCCACCGCCTCGCCGCGAAGTTTGCGGCGCATAGTGATGGTGACGGCGCGGTCATGCAACGTGGGATGCAAGCGACCGATCAGGTTAATGCACTTTGGGGCAAAGGTGAGGAAGCCGCGTGGCTCGCTGTCATCTCCGACGCAACGGACGTATGCGCCGCCTTTCCGATAGCCTGTGTTCAGAACACCGCGCAGCTCCTCATTTTCTCGGCCCCACGAGTCGAAATCATCGAGCAGCAGCGTGGGCCGCCATTTTTCGATGATCCTGAATACCGCAGCGGACGATATGCCGTCGGTCGAGAGTGCGGACCGTACTAGCTGTGCCAGAACATCACGAAGCGTAGTCTTTCCGCAGCCTTTCTCTGGCGAGTCAATTACAAGAATCGGTGTGATGTGCCCTCGATCGAATGCGTATGAGTGAAGCGCCCACAGAGCCGCGATGGTGTCGCCGTGATCCGGCAGGACGACGAAGCGTCTGAACACCGACGCCAGCTCATCAAGCAGGGCCGCGCCGTCCACCGGATGCGGCCACGGCTCGGGTTCCGTGATCGTGAACGCTCGCCCTTGGCCGCCGTCTTGGGCAGCGGCCTGTGGGCGGCGCTGTGCCACCTCGGTGTCGAGCGATGAGACGCGACAACTTAGCACATCAGCCAGCGCGTCACGCCTCCTGTCGTACTCAATCGGTGAAAGCGTGGCCAGAAAATCCACGGCCCGCGCTTGATCTGGCACAACAAGGTGCAAGGCGCCGGCGGTCATGCTGCGCTCCGGCGCGCCGCCATAAGCTCAACCACGAGGTTACGAATTTCCTCATCCGTTTTTCCGGCGATTCGCGCTTGCATAATCGCAGCAACTTCGTAATCCGGAGTGCGCGTAGCTCGCGGGCCAATTTTCACCGACTGGACGAAGACACCATCCTTGCGGGATCGATAGAGCGTCGATCGACCCTCATCCAACAGTTCGCAAATTTGTCTATCGCTCAGGAATCTGGCATTTGGTGTCATTGGAACTACCTATTGGTTAAGTAGTTCCAGCGTGCGCTATGCGGTGCCAGATTTCACGGACGAGAAGATATGTTATTTGTCCGGCGTTACTCCGTGCCGCTTCATCCGTTCGCGCTTCCATCTGCGCCATTCACGTAACAGCGTGTCAGCGTCTTTTTTCGGGCGCAGGTCTTCAAGGATCTTGTGCTGACTGCGGCCCTCTGTCCGGGTCCTGATTAGCATCAGATCAACACGCAGCATTTCATATTCCCGCCGCAGGTGAGCAGCATAGTTGCCCCGGCGCTCTGTCGGCCTCCAGATAAGGGTTTCTTCGAGCGACTTGCTGCCACCGGCAGCGATGTACTCGCGCCAGCCTTCACGTAGCGCAAGCAGTAGTTCGGGAGGTGGGTATTCGCCGGCAGCGATGAAAAGAAAGAGGGCGGCAAGTGGATTGTCCATCGGTGGGGTAAGCTGGCATCTTTCGAAATCTCGCACCATTCCCAAGCACTCATTTTCAGCCAAGATTCGATAGGCACGCGCAAGTCGGCCTTCCGATGTCTTCGGTATTTTGGGACGGCGTTTCTTAGGTACAGGGCAGCGTTCCGAACGATCCGGCAGCGCTTTGATTGCTTTGGCTAGGCGTTTATTCCACTTGCTGATGGCTGTTGATTCTTTCTTCATGTCGCGCCCTCTCGTTGCGCGGCCCTTGAAAGCTGGAATCTATTTCGACGGACTCCCAGCGTTTATGTAGTAACGATAGAGATCGCGTTCTTCCTTGTCGTGTTTTTCCATGTTATTAACGCCTCGAGAAGTCGGTGACATAGACGCATTCGCGTCTTGTCGTTCCGGTGCATTCCCATGGTCCTGTTTCAACTTTACGAGGTCGGTTGCCCTTTGAGTCCCATTTTCTGCGCTTCCGGTATCATCGGCCCGCGCCCTGCAAGCGTTTCCCTTCCAGCTCCATGCACGAATAATCCCAGCCGCATCGACCGTGAAATCCGTAATGCACACAAAGTGCATGGTGTACGTGGGGGATCTTTCAGGGACGTATGTCGTGCTAGTACCTGAATAATTGCCATTGGCGTAGCCACCGTTACTACCATAGATGTTAACCATGCCATTATTGTTCGTCGTTACGGGAACATAGTGAATATATCCACCAGACGTCACGCTTGACCGCCTGATGTACTCGATGACCTTTCCTCCGCTAGAAAGCGGATAGCTGCTTTGTGGCGGGCCCCAAGCCTGGACAAGATCGTCTTCGGAACCACCTACCCAGCTTTGTAGGATTTTTTCGTAGTTGGCGGTGGTAGCGCAACCCGCGAACATCACAATCATGCTGGCCAACAAAATGACGTGAAACCACGATCGGCCACGGAATGTCATTTCTTGCCTCCTTCTTGGTATGCATTCTTATTGGCCAGCAGGGCATCGGTCGGTGGTTATTGTATTGATGTCCTCCGCGTGAAGAAATTAGCAGAAAGCGGGCCGACCCGCAGCAAGTGGTCCTCACGATTAGATTGCGGTCATGGGTTATGAGGTGTTGACACACCTAGTAACGCCGCTTTCCCGGAAACCGTCCGGGCCGGTCATGCCTTCTTGCTCTTGCCGCGGATCGGCATCACGTTGGCTTTCTGGTTCCAATACCAGCGGTCAACCTGATCTGCCCATTTCTGCAAGACGTCCCGCTGTTCCTTCTGGTACCCGTGCCGGTTGTATTTGGCGCGGATCGCATCCTTGTGCGCGTGCGCCAGGCACTTCTCGATCACATCGGGATTCCAGTTCACACTGTTCGCATAGGTACTGAACAGGGCGCGGATGCCATGTGGCTTGGTCTCGTCGAGATAGTTTAGCCGGCGCAGCAGCGCGTTAATGCTGTTTCCAGACATCGGGCGGCGCGGACTGCGGACATTCGGAAACAACAGTTCGCCGTGCGAGTGCTTGCGAAGCTCCTTGAGCCGTTTCACGGCCTGTCCGGATAGCGGCACCCAATGCGGCTTCCGCATCTTCATGCGCTGGGCCGGGATGGTCCACTCGGCGTTATCCAGGTCGACCTCGTCCACACACGCGCCCAGCAATTCGACTGTCAGTCCGGCAGGAATCAACAGCAGCCGCACGGCGATGCGGGTCTGCAAGTTGGCACCCGAACCTTCCACAGCACGCAGGAACTCGCCCACACGTTCGGCCCGAAGCGCCGCATGGGGCTTCTGGTTCCGGGGCTTCAATACCTTTGCGCTGGGTACGGGTGACCCGCTGACGAGCCCCGCGCCCTCGGCGTAGTCGAAGATCCCGACCAGATGCTGTCTCACGTTCCGGGCTACTTCCGGCGCGCGGGCCTCGATCCTGCGGAGCAGGTCCGCCAGCTCCTGCTTGCGGATATCGCCAAGCAGCCGATGTTTCAGGACCGGCAGCACGTCGTTATTCAGCTCCCGGCGCCGTTGCGTCATGGTTCCCTCGGCAAGCTTATTCTCGTCACGCACCAACCACGCCTCGCACACGCTCCCGAATGTGCCGGCGCGGGCCTTCGCTTCCTCGGCCTCTTGGCGGGCATGTTCGTCCCGGACGTACTGCGCCGGATGGATGCCTCGCTCGACCAGCCAGCGGGCCGCTCGGTGGATCTGGCGGGCATCCGCCAGCCCGATCTCGGGCATCGCACCGATGGCATACAAACCTTCCCGGCCGGCGATGCGGTATTTGTAGCGCCACAGACGCCGGGGCTTCTCACCTTTCCCGGCAGCGGGAATTACTTGCAGAAACAAACCGCCACCGTCGCCCATCTTGTAGGGGCGATCCTTTGGCTTGTCCTCGTTGGGCTTGGGGTTCTTAACTGCCGCGGGATTCAGGGAGCGGCTCATGGCATCGTCGTTAAGCCGTTCTTTTGCAGCCAGCGCAAGCAAGGGGTGTTTCATGGGGGTATCTCCGCCTCGATACCCCCAAGGATACCCCCGGCTGGGCGGGACTGTCTAGAACGCTATGGTACGCACTGGAATATAAGTTACTTATTTTATGATGTTTTCTAGAAGGGCTGGGACGGCCTGAAACAGCATGAAACGTCAGTGGAGATCGCAGGTGGCGATCTTAAAAATGACTGTTACCTGCCCACGCAGCTTGAGTCAGTGCAGAAGACATCGCGGGCATCAACGCCGTGGCGGCGCTGAGAGCTCGGCGCGTCCGCGCCTTTAGGAGGCTGTATCTGATTACACGTAACCTCCTGCAGCAAGGCGGCACAACTTGGGCGCTCACTGGTTGTCATTCTAGTTCGCTTATTCAAGCTGCTTCAATTGTTCGACCGATCTATCCGGACTCTATGGGTTTCGCCACAGCGTTCAGTTTGCGGGCGATGCGCTACCACTCGCCTTTTTTGCAGCCAGGAAACCGGCGTGGATCAACGCGCCCGACAGCTGCGACGGCATATATCCCTGAATGACCTTGGAGCCGATCGTCACCGCTGGTACCGACAGGTCGCCCACTGCCTTGCGCATCTGCAGTTGGGCCTTCGAGTTGGTGGAAACATTTACTTCGCGGAAGGGAACGTTGTGCCGTTTGAGATAGGCACGCACCAGATCGCAGGAATCGCAGCGCGGGACCGCGTAGAGTACGACGGGCCTTCTGGTGTCGGGCCTTGGGCTTTTCCCGGCCGCAGCCGGCATCAAATCCAGAATCCTGGTCCCGTCCTGGCTGGCGCCGGGCGGGGGCGGCTGATCCTGATAGGTGACAGTCCCATCCTTGGCGACCCATCGGTATATGGCTGCACGGCTGGCTGAAGCCGCTGCAACGGACGCGGCCAGAAATATCGCGATAGCGGCATATTTCATGTTCTGATCCTCAGATGCACCCTCCCGGCATGCGGCGATTCGCTTTGTGCAGTCAGATGCCTGCCCGCGAGAAACACTATAGTGAGCATAGCAGCTGAAATTGCCACCAGGATACGCCCGCATACGGGGCCCGGCGGCGTGCAGGGGTAGGGTGCCGCCCAGGCTGGCGGTATCTGCAGCGTGTGGCCGCTTGGCAAGACCAGCTGTCCGGGCCGAGGATCAACACAGCAACACGGTAGCGACGGCGGTCGAAAACTGCATATAGACCATCGTCGAGCCTCAGCTCGCCAGGCCGGAATGGCGCAACAGCGCGTCAATCTTCGGTTCGCGACCTCGAAACCGAATGAACAGCTCCATGGGTTCGTACGCTCCGCCCTGTTCGAGAATGTTGTGCAGGAAATCCTCGCCAGTGTGACGGTCGAAGATTCCGTTTTCCTCAAATTTGCTGAAGGCATCCGCCGACAGGACTTCTGCCCATTTGTAGCTGTAGTATCCAGCCGCATAACCTCCCGCGAAAATATGCGAAAAGCTGTTCTGAAACCTGCTGAACGCGGGCGGAAAGAGGACTGCGACCTCCTTTCGAATTCCGTTCAGAAGCTCCTGCACTGATTCTGACCCTCCCGGCACGAAGCCACCATGCAGGCGCATGTCGAACAGGGCAAACTCCAGCTGCCGCACCATCTGCATGCCCGAATGGAAGTTTTTGGCTGCGATCATCTTGTCGTACAGGGCCTGCGGCAACCGCTCCCCGGTTCGATAATGACGCGCCAGGCTATCCAGCGCCTGTCGCTCCCAACACCAGTTCTCCATAAACTGGCTCGGGAGTTCCACAGCATCCCAGGGCACACCGTTAATGCCGGAAACTCCGACGTAATCGACACGGGTCAGCATGTGATGCAGGCCATGTCCAAACTCGTGGAACAGCGTTGTTACCTCATCGTGGGTAAGGAGCGCGGGATCATCGCCGACGGGAGCCGTCAGGTTGCACACGAGGTAGGCCACCGGCACCTGCACCCCTGCGGCAGTCCGCTTGCGGCTGATGCAGTCATCCATCCAGGCACCGCCACGCTTTCCCGGCCTCGGATAGAGGTCCATGTAGAAACGACCCCGAACCTCTCCTTGCTCATCCCGGATCTCGTAGAAGCGCACATCGGGATGCCAGACGTCGGGATTGTCGATCTGGCGGATATCCAACCCGTAAAGCCGGTTTACGATGTCGAACATGCCGGCGATGGCCTGCGGCGCCGGAAAGTAAGGCCTCAGGTCCTCATCACTGAAGGCATATCGGTGCTGACGCAGCTTCTCGGAATAATAGGGGATGTCCCAGGACTCCAGGTCCGTAACTCCGAACTCGGAGGACGCAAAGGCGCGCAGCTCTGCAACCTCGTGCAGTGCAGCCGGCCGGGAACGTTCCGCCAGTCCGCGTAAGAAAAACATCACCTCGTCGGTGCTCTTCGCCATTTTCGTGACCAGCGACAGCGAAGCGTAGTCGCGATAGCCCAGCAGCCGCGCCTCCTCGGCGCGCAGCGCAAGCAGGCGATCGATTATTGCGCCATTGTCCCAGCATCCGGCCCGCGGACCCTGGTCACTGGCGCGGGTGACATAGGCCTCGTAAATACGCCGCCGCAGTTCGCGCCTGCCGGAATACGTTATGAAAGCGGCATACGATGGCCCATGCAGGCTGAATTTCCATCCGGATTTGCCCTCGCGCTCGGCATCCTGGCGTGCCGCGGCCCGCGCCGACTCCGGCAATCCTTCTAGATCGCCCGCATCCGTTATCAGGAGCTCCCAGCCGTTGGTCGCGTCGAGCACGTTTTCCTCGAACCGGCTGGTCAGCGTCGAGAGCTCCTGCTGGATCTCGCGGAAGCGGCTCTTGTCGGCAGCGCCCAGCTCCGCGCCCGACAGACGGAAGTCGCGCAGGGTGTGCTCGATGATCATGCGCTGGGCTGGGCTCAGAGCGGCAAACACCCGGTCGGCAGCGATCCCCTTGTACGCGATGTATACACGCTCGTCCTGCCCAAGCTCAGTCTGATAGTCGCTGAGCTTGGGCAGGCAGCGGTTGTAGGCCGCGCGCAGCTGCTCGCTGTTCATCACCGCGTTGAGGTGTGCCACGGGTGACCAGAGCCGGCTTAGCCGCTCCTCCATGTCCTCCATGGGCCGGGCAAAGCCATCCCAGCTGAATGGTCCCGCAGAATTCAGCAATTGCTCACGCTCCTGACGGTTGCGTGCGAGCATCGCATCGAGCGCCGGCTCCACATGTTCGGGCCGGATCTCGGAGAAACGCGGCAGGCCGCCCAGATCAAGCAGGGGATTGTCCGCTTCGCTTGCGACTTGCGTCATGATAGGTTAGCGCTACGAATGTTTGCCGGAGCGGCATAATCTAGCATGTATCGGCTGGTCACAGTAACCACGCGCGGATCCGCAACGTGAGCCACGGCCACCCCTACGATAAGCTCACGCCTGAAGTCATCCTGGATGCCGTTGAATGTCTACCAGTACGTTGTACCGGTGGCCTGCTGGCACTAAACAGCTATGAAAATCGTGTCTATCGGGTCGACACTGAGACTCGCGGCCCACTTGCAGTCAAATTCTACCGACCTGGCCGCTGGGACGATGCCCAGATTGCCGAGGAGCATACCTTTACGCGCGAGCTTGCCGAGCAGGAAATCCCGGTGGTCGCACCGCTTTCCGGACCGGATGGCGCGACCCTGCTGCGTTACGCCGGCTTCCGCTACGCGGTATTTCCGTGGCAACCGGGACGCGCATCGGAACTTGGCTCAGGCGAGGAGCGGCGCATGCTTGGCCGCTTCCTGGGTCGGCTTCATCGGGTCGGCGCCAGCGCCAGCTTCCACAGCCGCCCACGCCTGAACGTCGAGACATTCGGCCGGGAACCAGTCCGTTACCTGCTCGAACACGGCTTCCTGCCGGATTATCTGGCTGAAGCCTACCGCTCGCTCGCATCCCAGCTGCTCGAGCGCATTGCCGGAGTTATGGACGCGGTCGCGATGCGCTCGTTGCGGCTGCACGGCGACTGCCATCTCGGCAATCTGCTATGGACGGAAACCGGCCCCCACATTGTCGACTTCGACGATTCGCGCTCCGGTCCGGCGGTCCAGGATCTGTGGATGTTGCTGTCCGGGGACCGGGAATCAATGCAACAGCAGCTGGGCGACGTGCTAGAAGGATATACCGGCTTCATGGACTTCGACGCAGCCGAACTCGCCCTGATCGAACCGCTGCGTACCCTGCGGCTCATGCACTACAGTGCCTGGCTGGCGCGTCGCTGGGACGACCCAGCATTTCCGCGGAGTTTTCCATGGTTCAATACGCCGCGCTACTGGGAGGAACATGTGCTCACGCTGCGGGAGCAACAAGCTTCAATGGATGAGGCACCCCTGACCTGGGGCTAGGCACACAGCGCTTCCGCGGCGGCTTCGGCGCCTGTGGAAAGCCCGATACGCTGTGTGCAGGAGGCGGAATGTGCAACGGCGACCAGCCAGACGCTATGCCCGCAGCCAAGACACCCCGGATCAGTGTCTGCCGGGGCGACATTCCTGGGCGCGCACGGACCCCACCGCGCGCTTATGGGCTCGCCGCGTCTTACGAGCACGACAATGTGGCGCCGGTCCCGTCATGCACGGCGTTCGGTCCAGCAGGAGAGCAGCCATAACCATACGCGCCTATCTCGGTATCACGCCAGCCGTCTCGGCGTCCGCCTATGTTGACGAATCGGCGATGCTTATCGGGGATGTCACCGTCGACACGGACAGCTCGGTCTGGCCGCTGTGCGTCATACGCGGGGATGTAAACCGCATACGCATCGGTGCGCGTACCAATATCCAGGACGGGAGCATCATCCACGTCACCCACGCACATGCCGCTCTGCCCGTCGGCAACGCAACGATCGTCGGCAACGAGGTGACCGTGGGTCACCAGGCAATCCTGCACGGCTGCATGATTGAAGACCGGTGTCTGATCGGAATGGGATCTGTGGTGATGGATGGAGCATTGATCCGGTCCCGCGTCCTTCTGGGGGCACGCAGCCTGGTGCCCCCAGGACGCGAACTGGAAGGCGGATACCTGTGGTTGGGTTCTCCGGTGCGCCGGGTCCGCCCGCTTACTGAACCCGAGCTTGCCTGGATTGACTACTCCGCGGCCCACTATGTCCAGCTCAAAGACAACTACGGCCCAAGACGATGACACGCACGGCCCGCGGAAACTGGACGGGCGCGCGATACTCCGGCACGCTATCGCATTAGGCTCCGACACGCAGCGCTGCCATCACCGCTGCGGTTTCGGGGCGCTTCCCGCGCCAGAAATAATATGATTCCGCGGCCTGCTCCACCAGCATGCCCAGACCGTCGGAGACGGTTACCACGTGGTTTTGCCGCGCCCAGTCCATGAACGGCGTCGGATGATTTCCGTACATCATGTCATAGGCAAGCGCTCCGGCGCGGAATATCCCCCGAGGAAGCGGCAGCACCTCGCCCTTGAGGCTCGCGCTGGTGCCGTTGATCACGATATCGAAGCGCTGCCCTGCAAGATCATCAAAGCCGCAGGCCCTGACCAGCGGAGTTCCGGCAAGCTGCTTCAGCTCCTGTGCGCGGGCGATGGTGCGATTGGCGATAACTACCATGGCAGGGGCGCACTCCAGCAACGGCGCCAATACACCGCGCACGGCTCCGCCGGCGCCGAGAATCAGGATGCTCTTGCCAGCGAATAGCCCCGCTGCACGATCACGCCATTCGATGCCCAGAAGGCGGGCCAGATCGCGCACCAGTCCGAGCCCGTCGGTATTGTGAGCCTCGATTCTTCCGTCACGGCTGAAGCGAAGCGTATTGGCTGCCTGCGCCTTCTCTGCCTGGTCGGTACGCGTGTCAGCCAGATGGAATGCTTCGAGCTTGAAAGGAACTGTGACGTTCAGTCCGCGACCACCACTGGCACGGAACTGTCGGACCGCATCGGCAAAACCGTCCAGGCCAACCTGTATCGCCGTGTAATCGATGTCATCCTTGAACTGGTCGGCGAACATCCGGTGAATGGCCGGCGACCTGCTGTGGGAGATGGGATTACCCATCACCGCATAGCGTTCCGCCGCATCAGAATGGGTCATTGCTCTTCCCGAATGGCCTGATCTGCCACCTGCCGCGCTGCTATGGTAACCACGTTCGGCGACTCCCCTGAAGCAGGATTTCTCCCGACCGGCGGACCTGGCGCTGCCCTATAACCGCACTCCCCCTGTCTTCGCGCGGCAGCGTGGCTACCATGGCACGGTATCCGCCTTTCAAGAAGTGGCATCCCGGTGAAGATTCGGCATGATCGCAGCCTGCAGGCTCGCACGCAGATCCCCAAGACGCCGGTGGAAGAAATGGCTGGCACCGTGTATGACGAGAAGCGCCGGCGGAGGCTGCAGGCTGGCGATCCAGTCCTCCACGCCACGTATGGGAACGATTTCGTCCTCGTCGCCATGAAGCACGATGGCCGTACGGCCCGGCGAAGGCAGGGCGCTGAAATCGTACAGGTTGACCGGAGGGGCCACCAGCACCACCCGGGACACCGGCCACTGTGCGGCCACACGTAGCGCCACGTAGGCGCCGAACGAAAAACCCGCGAACCATGTTTCAGCCTGCGGATACCGGTCCCGGGCCCAGCCGGCAACGGCCGCAAGATCATCCGACTCTCCGTCGCCGCCATTGTAGCTGCCGGCACTACGGCCGACACCCCGGAAATTGAACCGCAACGTGCGCATGCCCAGCTCGGCGAAGCTGCGGGCAAGCGTATGAACAACCTTGTTCTGCATGCTGCCGCCGTACAGCGGGTGCGGATGGCAGATGACGGCCTGCACCGGTTTTTCCGATTGCGCGTCCGGACACCCGACCAGCGCTTCCAGCAGACCCGCTGGTCCGGGGATCATCACCGGTCCGGGCGAACACGGAAATGCCTGGTTCATGTGATGCGGCGAACCCCATCCACGACCGCGGCCGGCCGGAACGCCCAGCGCGCGCTCCTGGGTCCATCCGGAGTCGCTGGAACGCCGTGGTTGCACCCCGCGTTCCCTGCCTTTCGGGAGCCGGTACCAGACGCCGCGATGCCGCCGTCCGTGGTCTGCCCAATCGCACCGCCAGCCAAGCACTGCCAGCAGCCGCCCCGGCAATCGGCCCGCAACCTCATGTCCGATCCTTGGTTGCCGAAGAGATGCCGAGCTGCTCCCAGATCAGGTCGACGCGCTCCTTCACGGACGCGGCCATGGAGATCGCCCGGCCCCATTCCCGGGACGTCTCCGGCCGCCATTTGTTCGTGGCGTCCAGACCCATCTTTGCCCCGAGACCCGCTACCGGGCTGGCGAAATCCAGGTAGTCAATGGGCGTGTTCTGTACGATAACCGCGTCGCGCGCCGGATCCACCCGCGTCGTGACAGCCCAGACTACGTCCTTCCAGTCACGTACATTGATATCGTCGTCGGTGACAATGACGAATTTCGTGTACATGAACTGGCGCAGGAAGGACCAGACACCGAACAGAATGCGCTTGGCGTGTCCGGGATACTGCTTGCGGATGCTTACTACCGCCAGACGATAGGAACAGCCCTCAGGTGGCAGGTAAAAATCCACGATTTCGGGAAACTGCTTCTGCAGCAGCGGCACGAACACCTCGTTTAGCGCGAGCCCAAGTATCGACGGCTCGTCGGGCGGGCGACCGGTATAGGTGCTGTGGTAAATGGGACTGCTCCGGTGCGTGATGCGTTCGACCGTGAATACCGGAAAGCGCTCAACCTCGTTGTAGTAGCCGGTATGATCCCCGAACGGACCCTCTTGCGCCTCTTCCTGCGGCGCGATAAACCCTTCGAGTACAAATTCCGCAGTGGCAGGAACCTGCAGGTCGTTGGTCAGACATTTCACGACGTCGGTTTTGGCTCCGCGCAGCAGCCCGGCAAACTGGTACTCGGAAAGCGTATCCGGCACCGGCGTCACGGCCGCGAGGATCGTTGCCGGGTCGGCACCGAGCGCCACGGCAACCGGAAAGCGCTCGCCGGAATGCGCTTGGCACCAGTCCCTGAAGTCCAGCGCGCCGCCGCGGTGCGCAAGCCAGCGCATGATCACCTTGTTGTGCGCAATCACCTGTTGCCTGTACACGCCCAGGTTCTGCCGCTCTTTATTTGGCCCGCGCGTTACGGTCAACCCCCAGGTAATCAGCGGACCGGCATCCTCCGGCCAGCAGGTCTGTATTGGAAGCTGCGACAGATCCACGGCGTCCGCCTCGACCACACATTCCTGGCAGGGCGCATCCTTTACCACATGCGCCGGCATGTTGAGCACTTGCTTGAATGTCGGCAGCTTCTCCCACAGGTCGCGAAATCCCTTGGGCGGCTCGGGTTCCTTGAGGAACGCCAGCAACCGGCCCACATCGCGCAGGGCCGCGACCGATTCCGCCCCCATCGCAAGCGCCACGCGTTCCGGGGTACCGAAGAGATTGGCCAGAACGGGTGTCGTGTGGCCCTTGGGGCGATCGAACAGCAGCGCCGGACCGGCTGCCCGCAGCACCCGGTCGCAGATCTCCGTGATTTCCAGGTGCGGATCGACCTCGACGTCGATACGCTTCAGCTCGCCGCGGCTTTCAAGCTGGGCAATGAAGTGCCGTAAGTCGCGGTAGATCAAGCGTATTGCCTCGGAGCGCCAGAAGATCGCGCCAGGCCGCCGGGGGCCATACCGGAAGTCATGCCAGTACAGCGCCTAGTGGGGGGCATCTAGTGAGCGTTCCATCCCCGGCGGTATGGTCTCGGCGAACGAGCCGCGAGTGCTTATGCCGGCCAGCCAGTGCGCCAGGCGTGGGTGCCGGTCTCGCCAGTCGTGCGGAAAACGGAAGTCGACATATTCAAGCGCAACTCCCATGGCCAAGTCCGCGATACTGAAGCGATCGCCTACAAGATAGGCCAGCCCTTTCTTTGCGCTGTCTGCATATTTCAGGGCTGAAATAACCTTGGCCTCCTGATGCGTCACTATTTCGGGTGACTGCTTTTCCGGAGCCCGGCGGACTTCCATCAACCGCGACACGACTGCGTCCAGAATGCCCTGCGCCAGCGCATGCCAGCGCAGAACCTGCCAGCGCGCTTCGCCGTCGCGGGGAATCAGGGGCTCCCCGCCCAGGCTGTCCAGGAACTCGATGATCAGGGGAGAATCGAACAGCACGTCGTTGTCATCACGCACCAGCACCGGCACCTTGCCGAGCGGATTGAGTGCGGCCACATGGCCTGCCGGGTCCAACGGCCCTTCCATGACAAAGTCGCAGGCTATCCCCTTCTCTTTCAGGAACACGCGGACCTTGCGCACGTAGGGGGATGTGAGCGAACCATAGAGTTTCATCGGATCCTCCTAGCGGTAATAACCCAGAAGCGCGCCAATGTAGACTGCCGCCCCAAAGTAATTGTTGTTCAAGAACGCACGGAAACACCGGTCGCGGTCGCGCGACCGGATGAGCACTTGCTGATAGGCAGCGAACATGCTAGCGCCGACCAATCCTGCATAATACAACAATCCCTGTCCGACAAGGACACCATCCCAGGCCAGAAAGCCGATCGTCAGCGCGTGGCAGGCTCCCACGAGCGCTCGATCCCAGCGTCCGAATAGAATGGCGGTGGATTTCACTCCGATTTTCACGTCGTCGTCGCGATCAACCATCGCGTACTCGGTGTCATACGCAACGGCCCAGAATATATTGGCGCCCAGCATCACCCAGCCCGCCGCCGGCACCCCTCCCGTTTCGGCCGCAAACGCCATGGGAATCCCCCACCCGAAGGCGACCCCCAGATAGAACTGGGGCAGGTTGGTGTAGCGCTTGGTAAACGGATAACTGACAGCCAGGAATGCGCCGACAAAAGCCAGGGCAACGGTCAGGGCATTCAGCATCATTACCAACGCGAAACCAGCGATGCAGAGCACTACGAACAGGATGATCGCTTCGCGCGGCGTCACCCGCCCTGCGGCAAGCGGCCGCTCGCGCGTGCGCTTTACCTGCGGATCGAACTTCCGATCGGCAAAATCATTGATAACGCAGCCCGCGGAACGCATGACGAACACTCCGGCGACGAACACGATCACTGTCATCGGGGAAGGCCGTCCGGCCCCGGCAGTCCACACCGCCCAAAGGGTCGGCCAGAGCAGCAGCAGTGAACCGATGGGACGGTGCCAACGCATGAGCATTGCATATTCGCGAAGGCGCGAACGCACCATTGTCATTGCTTGCATTGCGGGATTCCCGGAAGAAAATATTCGCTCACCATGAGGACCTTGCCGTTGATCCGGAACAGCGACCGCCGCCCCCAGATTACTGGCGGGGCAATTCCGGCGCCCCGGGTCGCCGCCCCATACAGGGCATCTCCGGGCACGAGTCTTTCGATCGTCAGACCCACGCGCTTCAGGGTTGGACTGGCGAAAAGAACTCCCCCCAGCGGCCGCGCCTTGAGATTCCCGAGCCGCCGCTCCCGGCCACGAAGCGTTGCGGCCGGGATGACGGTACGCGCGAATACCCAGGCCTTATGGTCACAGCACAGGTATACCTGGCGCACCAGGCTGTTCCGTCCGGGCCGCACCCCAAGCTCCCGCGATTCCCACGTCTGGGGGTGCGACCAGCGTTGCGCCACCACCTCGACGTGGAACCGTCCGGCGCATACCGCCTGCAGCCTCCCGGTGAGCGACCGCGGATCGAGAAGCCAGTCGCGCATCTCGGCCGGCACCGAGGAGAGGCGTATGCGGTGGCGCCGGCACCAGGGAGATTCGTTCGGACACGTTGTCATGCGCATTCAATGCCTGGCGCAGGTATCGCCCTCAGCAGAGGATGTCGCCGACATCCGGCCCGCCGCCGCGGTACGCGGAAAGTTCATGGCATACATTATGCCGCCCGGCCGCATTCCGGACCAGATCCCGCTATACCCCGGCATAGCTGTCGCGGACGCCAAGCCAGCGGCGCACGATGGGCGCCACATGCTGGGGATACCGATCCAGCAGGAGCGTGGCGACCTTTTCAATCTGTGGCAGCGCAGATTGGTCCCGGACAAGGTCTGCGATATGGAACTGTTGCTCGCCAGCCTGGCGGGTTCCCAAAACCTCACCAGGCCCCCGCATCTCGAGGTCCTTGCGCGCGATTTCAAAACCGTCATTTGTGGCGCGCATGATTGCCAGGCGTTCACGCGCCGCCATCGAGAGCGGTGCCCGGTACATCAGCACGCAGCTGCTGGCAACGGCGCCACGCCCGACGCGCCCCCGCAGCTGATGCAGCTGGGAGAGTCCAAGGCGTTCGGCGTTTTCTATGATCATGAGACTGGCATTGGGAACATCCACACCGACTTCGATGACGGTGGTAGCCACGAGCAGATCGATCGCGCCGCTTTTGAATTCGCCCATGACCTGTTCCTTTTCCGCCGATTTCATGCGGCCATGCACCAGCCGGATCTTGAGTTCCGGCAGGGCCTCCCGCAATGCCGCTTCGGTTGCGGTTGCAGTCTGAAGCTGTAGCGCGTCGGATTCGTCGATCAGGGAGCAGACCCAGTATACCTGGCGTCGTTCGAGACAGGCGCTGCGCACGCGCTGCACTACGGATTCCCGCCGGCTGTCCGGAATTACCGCGGTTTCGACTGGGCGACGCCCGGCGGGCAGCTCGTCAATGACCGATACGTCGAGGTCGGCATACACCGACTGCGCCAGCGTTCGGGGAATGGGAGTCGCAGTCATGATGAGCTGGTGCGGGCAGCGACCATCTGCGGCACCTTTTTCGCGAAGCAGAAGACGCTGGTGTACACCGAACCGGTGTTGCTCGTCGACAATGACCAGGCCGAGGCGGTTGAATTCTATGTCCCGCTGAAACAACGCATGGGTTCCGACCACAACCGGAGCACGGCCGCTCGCGACGAGTTCACACGTCGAGCGACGCATAGGGGCACTGTGCCTGCCGGCCAGCCACGCAACTTCGACATTCATTGGCGCAAACCAATCCCGCAGATTGCGCCAGTGCTGCTCCGCCAGGAGCTCGGTAGGAGCCATGATCGCCACCTGCCAACCGCTTTCGACCGCGCAAAGAGCGGCGGCGGCGGCGACCAGGGTCTTGCCCGACCCGACGTCGCCCTGGACCATGCGCTGCATCGGCTGCCCCTGACGCAAATCTTCCATGATTTCGGCGATTACCCGGCTCTGCGCGGCGGTGAGCTTGAATGGAAGCCGGGCGAGCAGCGTCTCAAGCAGCCGGCCGTCGGCATCGATGACGGGGGCATCATGCCGCCGGACACGTTCCCGCAGCTTCCGCAGGCTCAAGCAATAAGCCAGCAGTTCCTCGAACGCCAAGCGCTGCTGTGCCGGATGAATTCCCTGCACCAACATGTGGACCGCTGCCTGCGGGGGCGGGCGATGCACATAGTCCAGAGCCTCCCTGAGCGTAGGCAGCTGCAGCATCGCCAGCACCTCATCCGGCAGCCATTCGTGGATCGACTGCAGGCGCGTATCCAGAACCTCGGCGATGAGCCGGCGCAGCGAAAGCTGGTGTACACCTTCAGTGACCGGATACACCGGCGTCAGCCGGCTCTCTGGGTGCGGCAATGCGCCCGCCGGCAGAAGTTCGTACTCGGGATGCACCAGTTCCAGGCCTGCCGGTCCGTTGCGCACTTCGCCAAAGCAGCGCAACAGCGCACCGCGCTGAAGGGAATGGTGCTGCATCCCCGAAAAATGGAAGAACCGCAGCATAATGCTGCCACTGCCATCGGCCACGCGGCACAGAAGATTGCGCCGACCTCGGTAGACCACGTCGGCCAGCTCGATATTTCCGCAGAACATCGCCTCCTGGCCGGCCCGCAGGCTGCCGATCGGGGTCAGACGTGTGCGGTCCTGGTAGCGAAACGGCAGATGAAACAGCACGTCCTGGACGGTGCGCAAGCCCAGTCGCCCGAGCTTCTCAGCGATTTTCGGTCCGACTCCCCGGAGCGTCGAGACTGGCTGCAGCTCGATATCCATCGGTCGCGGAGGGGCGGAGGCTACCGGTCCTCGAGGACCATGATCGCGTCTATTTCCACCGCAGCCCCTTTAGGCAGGTCGACCACGCCTACTGCGGCGCGCGCCGGGTAAGGCTTGCGGAAATAATCGGCCATAACCTCGTTCACGACCGGGAAATTGGCGAGATCGGTGAGGTAGACGTTGAGCTTTACGATCTGCTCCAGTCCGCCGCCGGCGGCCCTGGCAACCGCCGCCAGATTCTCAAACACACGAACGATCTGTCCGCGGATAGTTCCAGTCTCAAGCTCACCGTAGCCGGGACGCAGCGGGATCTGTCCGGAAATGTAGACGGTTGAACCGACCCGCACCGCCTGCGAGTACGTACCGATTGCCTGCGGCGCTTCGTCGGTCTGGATTGACTCTCTTTTCATTGTTCACCTGCTCCTAAACACTTGCGCACGCCTGCGCATAGGATTTGTCTGCACTTGGTTGACATGCTTGCGCATCCAGTCCAAGCCCCTTGACGCCCAGTTGCGCCGAAGAACGCGCCAGCAGAATTCCCCTGACCTTTTGAATGGGCGCATATCGTCCAGTCTCCTCGTCACGGAGTATCGCCTACATGCTCCGTGCAGTGTTGTGGTCGGCGTTGTTTGGTCTGCGATTTCCCATCGCGCTCCCGCTCGCACACGGTCTGGGCCGAGCGACCGAGGCGCTGCGCAAAATCCGTGAAGCGATGATGCGTGCTCATATTGAGCTGTGACATACCTGTATGAATAGGCGTCAAGCAACAGCCGCATGCCGTATTGAAAACCGCAGCGACGGCAGACTGCATCCGCATCCACGGCAACCCCGCCGGACAATGGTCTGGATGCTATCCCTTCATTCGATTGATGCGTATGACCGACTCCTGCGAACGTATGCGGCGAATGATCCGCGCCAGATGGGCCCGATCGCGCACTTCGACGGTGAAGTCAATGGAGGCATTGAATCCGTCCCGCTCCTCGATCGACACGGCATCGACGTTCGCGTCCATCTCGGCAATCGCCGCCGCCACCATGGCGAGAACGCCACGCTGGTTTTTGACTTCCACGCGCAGGTTGACCGGAAACACGGATTCTATGTTGCTTTCCCAGCGCACATCGATCCATTGCTCAGGATGCTTGCGGTACTTAACCACATTCGGGCAGTCCTCCGTGTGCACGACGATGCCGCGACCGGCCGACAGAAAACCCAGGATCGGGTCGCCTGGAATGGGGCGGCAGCAGCGCGCAAACGTCACGACCACCCCCTCTGTTCCGCGAATCGCCAGACCGGGAAGTTTCTCCGCTGTTGTCCTGATTTCGGCCGTCGTCGGCAGCATCTGGCGGGCAACCACGGCCGCCAGGCGGTTTCCTAGCCCGATGTCGGCCAGAAGATCGTCCCAGCTGCGCATCTTCAGGGTCCGCAAAAGCCCCGCCCTGCGCGCTTCATCCACGGTTGCCGCATCGATTCCGGCCTCCTGCAAGGCCTTATTGAGAAGACGCTCGCCGAGGCTTACCGATTCGCCCCGCTGTAAATTCTTCAGATAGCCGCGGATGTGCGCACGCGCCTTGCCGGTCACCACGTAATCGAGCCACATCGGATTCGGACGGCCTCTCTTGGAGGTGATGATCTCCACGTGGTCACCGTTGCGCAGCGCCGTGCGCAGCGGCACAAGCTCGTGGTTGATCCTTGCGCCGGCGCAGCGGTTGCCAATGTCAGTATGGACGTCGTAGGCAAAATCGACGACGGTCGCGCCGCGCGGGAGCTTTCTGATGTCGCCGTTGGGGGTGAATACATAGACTTCGTCGGGAAACAGGTCGACTTTCAAATGCTCCAGGAATTCATTCGGGTTTCCCGCCTGCTGCTGGATCTCCAGAAGGTCCTTCAGCCATTGCAGCGCATGCTTGTGGACCTGCGCGCTGTGGTCCCCGCTCTTGTAGAGCCAATGCGCCGCGACACCGGCCTGTGCCACCCGGTGCATGTCCTCCGTACGGATTTGCACTTCAATTGACACTCCGAATGGCCCGAAAACAACGGTATGCAGCGACTGGTAGCCGTTGGCCTTGGGTATGGCTATGTAATCCTTGAAGCGTCCGGGTATCGGCTTGTACAGGTTGTGAATGATGCCAAGCATCCGGTAGCAGTTGTCCGCCTTGTCGACGATGATCCGGAATGCGTATACGTCGTAGACCTGCTCGAACGTAAGCGACTTCTGGCGCATTTTCTTGTAGATGCTGTACAGATTTTTCTCGCGGCCAGAGACTTCGGCCACGAGACCTTCCCGCTTCAGCTGGTTCAGGATCGCGCTGCGGACTTTTTCGACAAGGGTCTTGCGGTTGCCGTGCCGCTTGCGTGTCGCTTCCGCGAGCACCCGGTAGCGCAGGGGGTAGAGATTGGCAAAGCCCAGGTCCTCGAGTTCGTGCGACCACTGGTGCATTCCGAGCCGGTTGGCAATGGGCGCGTAGATGTCGAGGGTTTCGCGTGCGATGTCACGACGCCGCTCGGGCTGCAGAGCACCCAGCGTACGCATGTTGTGCAGCCGGTCCGCTAGCTTGATGAGGATGACGCGAATGTCCTGCGACATCGCCAGCAGCATTTTGCGGAAGTTCTCTGCCTGCTCCTCTTCTTTGGTCTTGAACTCGATCTGGCCGATCTTGCTCACCCCATCGACAAGTTCGGCAACATCTTTCCCGAAGTCTGCGGCGACCTGTTCCTTGGCGGTGGGCGTATCCTCAATCACGTCGTGCAGGATGGCGGCAATGATGCTCCTGCTGTCCAGGTGCATGGCCGCCAGGATACGGGCAACCTCCAGGGGATGGAAAATGTAAGGTTCGCCGCTGCGGCGGCGCTGGCCCTCGTGCGCCTGGGCTCCAAACAGGTAGGCCCGATAGACATCGGCTACTTCCGGAGCCGGGAGATACGACTCCAGCAGCACGCAGAGGTCTCCGATCTGGAACCTCTCGCCCTCCGCCGCCGAATGCGGTTGATCAGGAAGAACTGGCGCCGCCTTCCCTTTCTGCAGGCGCGGCAGACGCATCCGCGTCCGTCGCCACTTGCCCCGCCGTGTCGTCATCAGGTTCGTATGCAGCCTCCGGAGCCTTTTCGTCCAGGATAGCGTTCGTGACGAAGCCCCCGGCAATCTCGCGCAGCGCAATCACCGTAGGTTTGTCGTTTTCGCGGTGTACGCAGGGCTCCGCACCCAGCGCCAGCTGCCTGGCACGTTTGGTTGCCACCAGAACCAGCTGGAAACGGTTCTCCACGTTCTCAAGACAATCCTCTACGGTAACTCTGGCCATGCCTCACCTCGATTATGAAATTGCCCTTCCGTCCCGCGGGAAATCACCGCACCGCCGCAGGACCCTGCGAATACTGGTACCCGCCACCGTTGCCGGAATAACCGGAATGGACCGGCTAGGCCCAAAGCAGCCGATTGGAACCGCGCTGACAGACATCTTACTGATAATTTGAGTTTTTTTCTATTCTTCTCGCAAAAGAGCGGGGATATCGAGGGTTATATGCCGAACGTCGCCGAATTGACCTGCCAGAATGGCGCGGATATCGGTCAAGGCTGCCGCGAAATCGTCATTAACCACGACATGATCGAACTCCCGGTAATGGCTCATTTCGGATACGGCCTCCCGCATCCTGCGCGCTATCGTTTCGGGACTGTCCTGACCCCGGCCCACCAACCGCTCATATAACACCTGTCGCGATGGGGGCAGCACGAACACCGTGACCGCCTCCGGCATAAGCTCTTTGATCCGCCGGGCTCCCTGCCAGTCAATGTCAAGCACCACGTTCTTCCCGGCAAGCAGGAGCTTTTCGACCGACTCCCGTGCCGTACCGTAGCAATTGCCAAAGACCTGCGCGTGTTCGAGGAAGCGTCCCGCCCGGACCATGGCCTCAAACTGCTCCGGCATGACAAAATAATAGTCTGTGCCGTTTTGTTCGCCGGGGCGCGGAGCACGCGTGGTATGGGAAACGGACACGGCAATATCCGAAGCACTGCCTGCAAGCGCCTTGGCCAGGCTGGATTTACCGGCCCCGGAGGGGGCGGACAATATGAGAAGCTTGCCGGGCATCATATTGGAAGACAGGGTACGTGGGCGCCACTGGTCGCACCGATTTGCCCTGGGCAGCTGAGCCCAGGGAGGATGTCTGCCTGACCGAGCAATGCCGCACCCTGACGGAAGCCGGGGGCAGGCAGGGATCCGGTGCCCGCACGGGGGGCATTCACCGAATCTCGGCTACAGGGAGGACAGGGGCGGGCGCGAGCACGGGATGCCCGCCTACCCATTCGGCCAGAGGTGGAAATAGCGCGCATCCTATTGGTTTATAATTGAAATATAACAAGGCGGGTCTGAATACCTATTCGATATTCTGGACCTGCTCGCGCATCTGCTCAATGAGCACCTTCAGATCCACCGCAGCGTTGGTAAGGCGCGTGTCTGCCGCCTTCGACCCGAGCGTATTGGCTTCGCGGTTGAATTCCTGCATCAGGAAATCCAGCCGCCGTCCGATCTGCCCCTCCTGATCCAATACCCGACGCGCTTCGGTCAGGTGCGCGGAGATCCGGTCAAGCTCCTCGTCGACATCGATCCGCTGCGCAAACAGGACGATTTCTTGCTCGACGCGCGCGGCATCAAGTTCCTTGCGCAGGTCGGCCAGGCGCCCCGTCAGGCGCTCCCGGTACTTTTGAATCACCTCCGGCAACCAGCTCCGCACAGTCTGGAGGATTCTCTCCATCGTATCGAGCTTCTGCCGGATTACGCCCGCGAGATGCGCGCCTTCACGCGCACGGGTATCAAGCAGCTCGCCGACGGTACGCTCGAGCAGGCGCAGGCTCTCGTTGCCAAGCGCCTCGGTATCAAGCCCTGCGCCCCGCAGCGCCCCGGGCCAACGCAGTACGTCAATCGCTCGCAACGGCTGGATGATGCCGCCGTTATCCTGCGCGATACACTCCAGTTTGCGCCCTACGCCAATCAGCTTGGAGACCAGGGCTTCATCCGGAGCAAGTTCAGCCAAGCTCTCTTGCGCCTGAAACCGCAGAATGCAATCCACCTTGCCCCGGCCCAGGCGCTTGCCGAGGCACTCCCGCACTTGGGGCTCGAGTGCCCGCAGCTCCTCCGGCAGACGTACCGCAACTTCCAGATAGCGATGATTCACCGATCGCAGCTCCCAGACGAGATTGCCCCACTGCGTGTCCTGGTCGCAGCGTGCATACGCGGTCATGCTCAGCGCCATGGCGGTCAGATACCCCTATTGCAAGTTGGAGGGGGATGTTAACTGGCAGCCCCGCTACCGTCCACCGCCGGAGCGACTATATTAGAACTCAGACAGGCCGCTTTCGGATGCAGCACCAGACACCAAGGCTGAGCCAAGTCCCGGAAAATCAAGATGAAGAGATTCAAAAATACCCTCGCAAGAGGGTACGTCCTGAACGGCTACCGCATTGAAAAAACCATCGGCGGCGGCGGATTCAGCCTCGTCTACCTGGCCACCCTGTTGGCCGAAGACCGGCGTGTCGCGATAAAGGAGTATCTGCCCAGCACCCAGGCCAGGCGCGTAGACGATTCCCGGGTGGAACCACTGTCGGAGAGCCTGGCAGGCTCCTATCGTCAGGGCATCAAACGGTTCTTTGACGAGGCGAGCGCTCTGTCCAGAGTGAACCACCCGAACATCCTGCGCGTCGAGGACTTATTCCGGGCCAACAACACCGTCTACATGGTTATGCGGTACGAGCATGGCAAGGACCTGCGCTGGTACATCAAGCACAAGTCCGGGAAACTCAGCGAGCGGTTCATTCGCACCGTTTTCCCGCAATTGCTGCTTGGAACGCGGGAGCTTCACGATAACCGGCTCCTGCACTTGGACATCAAACCGGCAAACATCTTCCTGCGCCCCGGCGGCAAGCCGCTGCTGCTGGATTTCGGGGCGGCACGCGCGTCGGTGGCGGGCAGCAAGCCGAGCGGGCCGCAGACCCTGACCGTGGGTTATGCACCCATCGAGCAGCACATGGGCGGACATTTGGGTCCGTGGACCGACATGTACGCGATCGGGGCTTCCATGTGGGCATGCATCAGCGGCAGGGCTCCGCCGGCATCGACCCAGCGGGCGATCAAGGACACGTACAAGCCGGCTGTACGCTCATTCCCCCGCCTCTATACCCACCAGTTGCTGGAAGCAATCGACTGGTGCCTGGAGCTGAACCAGCTGGAACGTCCCCAAAACGCCCAGGAGCTGCTGGACGTCCTGAACCCGCTGAATAATGCCGATCCCGAGTCCGACCCGGCCGACACCTTCTGGTCGTTCCGTCTACCTTGGAAGAGGGGCTAGCGGCGATGCGTTACCAGCTGGCCCATCACAGCCTTAGGGGATCGCGCCCGACAAATCAGGACCGTATCGCCTATGCCGAGCGGGACAACGCGGTCTTGTTGGTTCTGGCTGATGGACTTGGGGGCTATGAAGGCGGAGCGCTTGCGGCAGAGACCCTCACACAGGCCATCGTGCGCGCGTTCGAATCGGTCAGACAACCCGTCATCGACCGGCCGTCTGCCTTTCTTGCGCTCGCAATCATGCAGGCTCACAAGGCGATCACCAAGAACGGGCGTGCCCATGTCCCACCCATCTCCCCACGCACGACCTGCGTCGTATGTCTGGTACAGCACGGCTATGCCTACTGGGCACACGTCGGCGACAGCCGCCTTTACCACTTCCACGACAACACCCTGGTGCAGCGTACCTTTGACCACAGCACCACCGAACAGATGCGTCTCGACGGACTGCTAAGCGAAGACGAAATGGGATTGCACCCGGAGAAGGGGCATCTGCTGAAATGCGTGGGAGGTCCGCGCCGACCCACGATCAGCCTGGGAGATGAAACAGCGCTCAATCACGGCGATACGCTGCTGCTCTGCTCCGATGGCCTGTGGCAGGCTCTGAATCCAGCCGAACTTGCCCGCTTTATCGGGTTCAGGTCTCTGGATGAGGGTATCGAGGAAATGCTGCTCGCGGCCGAGAACAGAATGAAAAAAACCTGCGACAATCTCAGTGCGATCGGCCTGCGCTGGGAGGAAAATCTGACCACAGAATTGCCGCTGCAGCCCGTCAACATATCGGAAACCTCTCACGAGGCGATGTGGAGCGATGTCTGTCGCAGGAACGTCGATCGCAGGCGGCGGCCCCGGAAGGCTGGATCATCCGCTGACGACAACGAAAAGCCGCTTGATGCGGCCATCAGGGAACTCGAGGACTATGTCAGCCGGTTCGAGCCCAAGCGCGGCCGGGATCGCTGAGCAGGCGAAACCCGCGCGCTCGGCATCCCCTTGGGGCACGCCGATTGCTGTACAATGCGCGCTGGCAATAAATCGACCCCCTTGCACGCATGAGACCCAGCGGCCGCGAACCCCACGAACTGCGTAACATCCGATTCACCCGCCAGTTTACCCGGCATGCCGAAGGCTCGGTGCTTGTCGAATTTGGTGACACCAAGGTCATCTGCAACGTGAGCGTTGATGAAAGAGTCCCGGCGTTCCTTAAGGGCAGGGGTCAAGGCTGGGTAACCGCCGAGTACGGAATGCTGCCGCGCTCAACTGGCAGCCGCATGGCGCGCGAAGCCGCGCAAGGCCGGCAAGGGGGGCGTACCCAGGAGATTCAGCGCCTGATCGGCCGGTCTTTGCGCGCCGCGGTCGATCTCAGACAGCTCGGCGAGCGCACCCTGACCGTTGACTGCGACGTGATTCAGGCAGATGGCGGAACGCGCACTGCGTCGATTACCGGGGGATGCGTGGCCCTGTACGACGCGATCGCACGTCTGCGCGCAAAGGGGCTGCTGCACGGCAACCCGCTACGCCATCTCATTGCTTCCGTTTCAGTCGGCATCCACGGAGGGCAGGCGGTGCTCGATCTCGACTACACCGAAGACTCGTCGGCCGCAACTGACATGAACGTCGTCATGAATGAGGCTGGAGGATTCATCGAGATCCAGGGCACAGCCGAGGGCGAGGCCTTCAGCCGCGACGACCTGTTTGCCATGACCGAACTTGCAGCGGATGGCATACGCCGTCTGATCGAATTCCAGCGAGCCGCCCTCGGGCTGACTGCATGACCCCGCATCCGTTCCACAGGATCGTGCTGGCGAGCGGCAATCCGGGCAAGCTGCGGGAATTCTCGGAACTGCTCAAGGATCTTCGCTATGAGATCCTGCCCCAGTCCGACTTCGGGATACCGGAGGCCGAAGAGACTGGCCTGACCTTCGTTGAAAATGCAATCATCAAGGCGCGCAACGCCTCCAGCAACAGCGGGCTGCCTGCGCTCGCCGACGACTCGGGCCTTGAGGTAGACGCGCTCGACGGCGCGCCGGGCATTTACTCGGCACGCTATGCCGGGCCCGGATCCAACGATCGCCGCAACCTGGAAAAGCTGCTGGCTGAACTGGGCGCGGTGGCGGATCCCGGCCGCACTGCCCGCTTCCAGTGCGTGCTGGTATTTTTGCGTCATGCCCTCGATCCAACACCCGTCATCTGCCACGGGACCTGGGAGGGGCGCATCCTGCACGAGGCGCGCGGCAGCAATGGCTTCGGGTATGATCCGGTGTTTTACGTTCCTACCCACGGCTGTTCTGCAGCCGAGCTTCGGCCCGAGATCAAAAACACACTGAGCCACCGTGGTCAGGCGCTGCGGCAACTGCTGGCGGCGCTCGCCCGTACCGAAACCCTTTGCCACAAGCGGCCGCAATGAACGCATAATGGGTTGGCCCGGATGCGGGGCGGAACGGAGCCGGCGTCGGGCGGGTCCTCAGTTCTGCCTGCATCGGAACACGATGCTACAATTCTGGTCCACCTGTTCGTCAGGGTTGCAAATTTGCACTTCTCCGCGCTGCCGCCGCTGTCACTTTACATCCACCTCCCCTGGTGTGCGAAAAAGTGTCCGTACTGCGATTTCAACTCCCACGGACTTGATGCCGGCCGGGGCGGGCGCAACCGCGTTCCCGAAGTGCGCTATATCGAGGCGCTGATCGCCGACCTGGAGCACGATCTGCCGAGAGTATGGGGACGTGCGGTACGCACCATCTTCATCGGCGGCGGTACCCCAAGCCTGTTTTCTCCTGACGCTATTGACCGCCTGCTGACCGGAGTACGGGCGCGTCTGCCCCTGCCTCCTGATGTCGAGATCACGCTGGAGGCGAACCCTGGCGCCGTGGAGTCAGGCCATTTCGCCGGATATCGTGCGGCCGGAGTGAACCGTCTGTCGCTCGGAATCCAGAGCTTTGACCCGGATTCGCTGCGCGCGCTGGACCGGATCCACGGGAGCGAAGAGGCGCTGCGCGCTGTAGCAGAAGCGCGGGAAGCCGGCTTTGACAATTTCAATCTGGACCTCATGCACGGCCTGCCGGGGCAAACCATAGAATCGGCACTGCGGGATGTCGATACTGCACTTGCCCTGCAGCCAGCGCACCTTTCCATGTACCAGCTGACCATCGAACCCAACACGCTGTTCCACGCGAAGCCACCGCAACTTCCCGACGAGGATGCCACTGCGGTCATGCAGCAGATGCTGTTGGCACGCGTCGCCGAGGCTGGTTATGGCAAGTACGAAGTGTCCGCCTTTGCCCTCGCGGGACGCGAGTGTCAGCACAACCTGAACTACTGGCGCTTCGGGGACTACCTGGGCATCGGGGCCGGAGCACACGGCAAGATCACGGACACATCCGGCATCCTCCGCCTCTGGAAACTGCGACACCCGGACGCCTATATGCTGCACGCGGGGACACCTTCGGCCATCGGCGGAGAGCAGCAGCTGTCTCCCGAGGAAGCCGCGTTCGAATTCATGCTCAACGCACTGCGGCTCGAGCAGGCAACTCCGGGCACACTGTTCTCCGAGCGTACGGGCCTGCCACTCTCGGTGGTTGAAGCGCCGCTGCGCAGAGCCGAAGACAGAGGCCTGATCCGCCGTACCGGGGACGACCTGTGGCCGACGGAACTGGGCCGACGCTTCCTCAACGATCTGATCGAACTGTTCCTCCCCGCCCTTCCGGATAACGGGCACCGGGCACGTCCGGCTACCGACCGCAAGGCCCGCGGATAGGCCCGGCCTGATGACACGTCTCGGGCCCAATGCGGGACATCAGGCGAGACCTCGGGAGTTCCGCCCCGAACATATCCGGCGCACCTGCGGGACGCCACAACGCACGCACATGGCACCTCAGGCAGGGCCGTGACGTTCGCACCGGACACCTGATCGGGCTGCGCCCGTCAGCGAATCCGGATACAATCGCACGCCTGGAAATCACCGCTCCGGACCGGGCGACGGAGCCATTGCGGAATTCGGAGGCCTCGATGCTGTGGGTTAAGTCCCTGCACATCATCTTTATGGTGACCTGGTTTGCGGGTCTTTTTTACCTACCGAGACTTTTTGTCTACCACGCCATGGCGGACGACGCGGTAAGCCGCGAGCGCTTCAAGATCATGGAGCGCAAGCTTTATTACGGAATCATGACCCCGGGGGCGGTTCTGACCATCCTGTTCGGGCTCTGGCTGTGGCTCGGCTACGGATTCCACGGATTGTGGCTTGATATCAAGATCCCTTTGGTTGCCATTCTCGTCGCGTATCATATCTATTGCGGTAAGCTACTCGTTGATTTTCGTCACGACCGCAACCAACACAGCCACGTATTCTACCGATGGCTCAACGAGCTCCCTGCGCTGGTTCTGGTCGCGGTAGTCATTCTGGCCGTGGTCAGGCCGGCGTGAATTCCGAATCGCCCTATTGAAATTGACGCGCCGCGACAGCACCATTAGCGGAAATGCTGTCCTGAAAAAATAATAATCATACCGCTGGCATGGTGGAGGCCGTCCCTTCAGGAGAGGGCAATGCGAATCAGACTCGCTCTATCCTTGTTGCTGGCCGCATGCAGCCTCCGCATGGCCCCGGCGCAGGACCTCGTCACGATGGATCAGGCGGTCCGCTATGGATTGCGACACAATCTCGATCTCAGGGCAAGCGATCAGCAGCTGCGTGCTGCGCGCGCGCGCGTGGGCGTGGCCAAATCGGGTCGCTACCCGCAAATCAATGCCCGCTACCTGGTGCAGAACAGCGACAACCCGCTTGATGTGTTTGCCGGAAAGCTCAACACCCGCTCGGTAGACCCCGCAACGGATTTCACGGCTGGCGCGCTGAACAACCCCGGCGCCAGTACCGTGAATACGACCGAAATCGCCCTGCAAATGCCGATCTATACCGGCGGAAAGCTCGGCGCCGCAGTGCGCAATGCCCGGTACCACGAACAGGCGGTCGACTTCAATCTTGGCCGGCTGCGTCAGGAGACCATATTTCAGATAATGCGCGCCTATTTGGCGGCACAGGCCACCGTCCATGGCCGGGAAATCGCCGACGACGCAGTGGTGGCCGCCCGCGGGCACGTCGAAACCACCCGGCGTCTCGTG
>JAJYEK010000015.1 GCA_021785795.1 Pseudomonadota bacterium | reverse complement strand
GTTTCCGGTGTCGTCGAGGTTCGGCGTGGATACAGTCGCGTATGGCCTCGAAACGTGCGCGTTTCCCAGCCGACGTAGGCACCTAACAATTCCTCGTGCATCTCGCCAGGTGTATAGCCCGTATGTTCCGACAGCGACTTGATCACGACACCCCAGTAGTACTTGTTCTGATCGAGCGTGCGTTTGCGCTGCCGGCGCTTGACTTCGGCGTACATCGGCTTGCCTAACGTGCGCAACTCCTTGAGCTTCAGGATCAGCGCGTCGTAGTCAGCCGGGAAGATGAGGTCGAATTTCATGCGCTTCCCGCTTCTTGTTCTTTCCGGGCGAGCCACATGGCGCGAAATATTTCCTCAACGAGCAACATATCTGCCGAAATTACCTCATACACGAGACCGGATTTCGCCAGCACGTCCAATCCGGCGTTAATCATTCTGGGAGTCACAATGATGGGCGCCGTCGTCGCCCTTTCTCCCGGTGCGAATTTAGCCATTGGAGTTCTCCTTCGTTGAACGGCCCCTGGATGCCCGTAGAACCGCATACGGCGGTTTCAGGGACGACTTAGCTTCGATTGGCACTCGTACCGCACTTTTCAAAGATCTCGCCTCTGTGGCTTTCCTACGGCCTTCTGTAGCGTTTATGGGGCCGTTCCCGGATATCCCCTATCATTCGCGGGCCGGTTCGTGGGTTTCGGTGCCTTTTTCACTCGCCTTGGCATACGCAATCTGCCGCGAGCGTATCCAGGCCAACGTCTGTGGCGATGTTGGCCGGTTGGCCGCTTGCCGGATTTCCGGATGATTCGGCCAGACGCCGAATTTCTGCCGGTACTGATTCGCCACCCATCCGTCCCGATAGCCCTTGGAGCGGGCATAGCTGCGAAGCTCGGCAAAGAACCATCCCTTCTGCTCCATCGTGTACTCGCGCGGCTTCGGGGGTTTTTCCGGAGTCTGCGCATCGACGCGGATCAGGTGTCCATCCTCGACGGCGAGTCCTTGCGGCAGTTTCATGGCTCGTTCACCGCAACTCAGGCAATAGGGCGAACGGCTGGCCTGGTTCACAAACCCGCAATTCTCGCAAGTCCAGTCCGCAGGCTCTTTGCGATCCTTCACGACCGGAGCCTTCCACGCCCGCGAATCGGATACCAAGTCCCAAATCACATCCGATGTCGGGATGCCGTGCATGCGAATACCGTCCGCATGATCGAGGATCAGGCAATCGGTTTTCCCAGGATAGGGACGTAATCCGCGTCCGACGATCTGGCGATACAGGCCGAACGATTTGGTAGGACGGCCAAGCACGATGCAGGAGACGGCGGGAACGTCCGTGCCTTCCGTGAACAGTCCGACGTTCACGATGCCATCCAGCTCGCCATTCTCGAGGCGCGCGATGGTTGCGGCGCGTCTCGCGGAATCTGTCTCGCCGTCCAGTTCCTCGAACTTGTGACCTGAGTTGTTGAACGCCTCGCACAGGTGCAGGGCATGGGCGACTGTCACGGCAAACACCAACGTCCGGCGATTGCGTGCGTGGTGTTCCCAATGCGCAACGATATCTCCCACCAGCTTCGGCTTGTCCAACGCTTCTTCAAGATCGCGCTCAATGTAATCGCCGGCGCGAATGCGGACCCCGGAAAGATCCGGACCGGGAGGGGCATAACAAACCGTGGGAACCAGATAGCCCGATTCGAGCAATTCCGCGTAGGTCACCGGCTGGATCAGTTTGTCAAAGACGTTTCCGAGTCCTCGTCCATCGGCACGACAAGGGGTGGCAGTCAACCCGAGGTGAATGGCGTCGGGATATTGCGCCTTCACTTTTTCGTAGGTGGCCGCGCGATTGTGCGCGCACTCATCCCACACCACGATATCGGCTTTTGGTACTGTGCGACGGCTCAACGTCTGAATTGACGCGAGCTGCACTTGCGGCATAAACGATGGCTGCATGCCTGCCATGATCCATCCATGCGGAATGTCTAGGGCATCCAGTTTGCGTGAAGTCTGCGACAGAATTTCTCGACGGTGCGCAACGAACAACACGCTTGAACCTTTCGCAATGGCGGTGCGGATGAGTTCGCAAGCGAGGACCGTTTTCCCGCTATTATGTGTGATCGTGAAATCATCCAATAAATATCTTCCATCGCGATCCAAAGTAAATCCGAAAAATTCTCCATACCCGACATGTTCGATCTTGAATCCTTCGCGTGTCACATCTTTTATCTGGCGTCGTGGCGTTGCTTTGTTTCTACGGCACGGAATAATCGAGCAATCGCCGCTTATGTAAACACGATAATAAATCCCTCCTGCGCCCGCCTGGCAATATTTTTCACTCTCAGAGAGATAAGCCGCCAATCCGACACTTCGTGCCAGGTACACCACATTTTCCGCCAATCTTTTCGATTTGCTGATGTAGTCGACTCCTCCCTTGGATACATGCCCATCCGTATCAACAATGCCAGCAAGCAAATCAAGCCGATCATTGCGGGATGAAGTTAAATAATCGGTCGGAATAAATTTGTCACCTGACCTGCATCCTGCCAATCCGATATCCTGCAATTTTTTCCAAATCACATTCTTCTTGCCGCCACACAATCCCTGAGTTAAATGGTGCACCGGATTATTTTTCGTTCCATCAGTGCGAACTTTCAATCCATGCATTTGTGATTGACGTTGAACTTCTTCCTTGATGAAGTTCCCGGGTTTTGCCACAGCAACTCCACGTGAGAGACAGCCATCACCCAACAGCAATCCCAAAAAATATGGCTCTAGTGGTAATATTTTTCGTAAGGCAAATTCCACATCGGCGCGCTTAAGTTTGTGGCAATGCTTTTTCCATTTGTTCCAGCCAAGCCATTCACGCACGGTGACATCTATCAACGTATCCTTTTCCGTATGTATCAACGTCAAAACATGATCAAGATTTACAACAAACGGTTGTCCTTTTTTCGGAATTATTCGATACATTTCCCCCGATCCATGGATTAGATTATTCACAACTCGCGGAGTGCTATCCGGCCCCATTAAGAGATCGTTAGTCTCAATTTTTTCCACTGGTTTGATCGTTCCATCAAAAAGCAGAATTCCTTGACCCGTCGCATGACATCCCGTGGGAGCAACGAGAACGACAGAGCGGTGACCCTGACGCACTTCGTTTCGCAGGGCATCGATGGCCCGCACCTGGTAATCGCGCAGCTTCATTACTTTGCCTCCGCGATGCAGCGTCGCACCATGTCACGTCCGCGCGCCAAGGCAAGATCGTTAAAGTCGGTTGCACCTTCCTCGCGCTTCCGTCCGAATTTCGGGATGGCGAGAAGTGCACCGACTGAAAGTGCCGCATCTGTCGCTGCCGTCTTGCCTGGATTGCCATCCGTCCAGATGTCGTCATCAGCGCAGAGAATGAGACGCGAACGCGGGTATGTTTCGTGCATGGATTTCGTGACCGCCAGAAGATTGCCGCAATTGAACGCGACGGCGACCGCGTGCCCCGTTGTTTCGTGAATCGTCACGGCTGTCGCGAACCCTTCCGCAATGCACAGTGTTCCGTTTGGCTTCCCGATCATTGCATGGCCGCCTTTCACCTTTCCGCCACGGAGGAATTTCTTTTCACCGCTAGCACTGATGAATTGCAACGACGTGAGTTCATCACCGATCCGCACAGGCACCACCAGCGAGTCACGGTAGATTTTTGCGATGTGCGCTTGAATATGTTTGCGCGTCAGGTATTCATGCGACGTTGCCTGTGATGCGTGCGCCCAAATCGCAGATGCCTTATTTGCGATATCTGGTTTTGGCTTGCAAACTATCGGTGCAATGCTTGTGACACGTTCGACGCCTACTGCCGTAAGGATGTCCCGATAAGTACATCCAGCGAAACAATGTAGGAGGATTTTTCCGCTATCGGCATGTGTGATGGATAGTGACGGGTTACTGTCATCATGAGCCGGGCATCTGGCTACCCATTTTCCAGTTCCAGCACATCGGACACCCTCAAGACGGGAAAGCAAAATGTTGATTGAATCAGTCAAGTTTGCGTCTCCTCCTCTGTGCATATAGATACTCTTTCCTGTTATTACGGATTCTTGGGGGTTTCTGTTCTGTATCTGTATCTGTATCTGTATCTGTATCTGGTCCGTTTCAGCAACGGTTTTGAAACGTTTCACTATCTTTTATTTGTCCGATACTTACGGACTCTTTCGGTAGAAACGTCGCTGGCATATTGTCGCTTGTCCCATCCATGCGGTTGCCAATTTTCGTCGATCAATCCGGCGTCAATCAGCCTGCGCTTTGCCTCACTTGCAGCCACCGGATCAAGTCCTAACCCGCGACAGATGGCGCGATCTCGATGCGCGGCAGATATCTTTCTGTCCAAGGTGCCGTTGCACTTGAGGCACAAAATCAGGACATGATGGCGTTGGTCGTCGAACGAAAGGGACTGAACAACTGGATCTCCGGCCCATTCCGAATACATCCGGAACCAAGGGAGACTCACAGGGACACCACAAAAGCGGATTTGTCGCGAAGCGATGACATAACAACCTCCTAGCAGGTAAAAAATGCCGGGCCGCAATGAGTGCTAGGCTCGTGCGCTTTTGGGTCCGACGGCGGCCACCGTCACCCGGCATTGACAATATTACTCTGTGTTTGCCTTGTTTTCCAGCATAAAAAGCAGTATTTCCATCCCCTCACAACACGCCTCACTTTCATCCGTGAAGCACGCGAAAACCGTCTCAGCCGGGATCGGCTGGCGGCGGTATTGCTCGATCGTCTGTACGAGCATTTCGTGCATTTCGTGCCTTTTTGATCAACAAAAACACGGCTGTTGCCGTGATCTGGTAGCGGCGTCCGATCTTGGCCATAGACATCCCTGATTCGTGGAGCTCCAGAATGGCCTGCCGCCGCTCTGCCCACTGTCTTTGCCGCTTTTTGTAGTCGCTCATAGGCCCTATTTAGCAGAGCCGGAATAGGATGTCAAGCCCTTATGCGTCACAACCAGAAGCGCTGAATGTTTTACCGCAAAGTACTTGACGCCGCCAGATAACATTGCTATGGTGGATATATAAAGCACTTTCGGCGGAAAGACAAAATGGAGGGATACAAGTGATCTACACAACACTCAACAAAATTCGCGCTGCCAATCCATGTGCAGACGGTTACGCGAAACTGCTTCGGCACCTCGGCAAGACGGCGGCAGATGATGAACCACTGCCGCTCTCAGTGATCCTCGACTCGAACGGTCTGAACGATTGTCTGTGGACGTTCCGATGTGTAGAAGGCCACGACCGGGAATTCCGGCTCTATGCCGTCCGCTGTGCTCGCCGCGTCCAGCCCCTCATGACCGACCCGCGCAGCCTGGCGGCGCTGGATGTGGCGGAGCGGTATGCGAACGGTGAGGCGGCGAGCGAGGAACTGGCTGCCGCATGGGCTGCCGCAGATGCCGCTGCCAGGGCCGCACGGGCTGCCGCAGATGCTGCACGGGATGCCGCCGGGGCTGCCGCCGGGGCTGCCGCCGGGGCTGCCGTATGGGCCGCACGGGCTGCCGCATGGGCTGCCGCACGGGATGCCGCATGGGCTGCCGCACGGGATGCCGCATGGGCTGCCGCATGGGCTGCCGCAGGGGATGCCGCAGCTTCCGCCGCCGCCGCTGCCGCACAGGCGGCCGCGCGGGCGGACCAGGTGATCGATCTTCGACAGATATTGGACGCCGACTGAGGACAACAAATGAGCAACGATCCATTCGAAGTGACCGACAAGCAGGCTGCCGCGATGGAAGTGGCAGAGCGTGAGCGCGAAGTGGAGTTGCGGAAAGCGCGCGCACACTACATGGATACACTGATAATGTCGGATGTCGCAGATGCTCTCGATGTGAATGAATCACCGCTTGAGCACCAATTGTGTGATGCCATCCGCGCTCGTGCTGTCGTGGAAATTGGCACTTTGGTCCTATTCGCCGTCGATGCACTCGCAAAACGGTATGCCGAAATGAACACGGCGCCGGTGGAAGAAATGCCGGCGCTCAGAGGTCCAGAATGAAAGAACCAACGTGGCTCGTTTACTGGTGGCATCGCGGCATCAACGGATCGATGCCGTGGCCGGAAATAGCCATGATCTGTTTTGGAGCATCGTGCGCTACAGAGAACACGGACTACCTGATGCTGTTTGATCTGGCGATGGAGCTGGCAGTTACACAACAGGAGGAAAGGAAATGAGCGACAAAGAATTGTCTTTGGATCAGGCGGCACTCGTCGAAAAGGTTGTGGTGGGCGGCGATCTTTCAGTCCTGCAACCGCGCGAACGGTTGCTGTATTACAAGCAGGTTTGTGAATCTGTCGGCCTCAATCCGCTCACGAAACCGTTGGAATACATCAAGCTCAACAACAAGCTGGTGTTGTACGCCAAGCGTGATGCGACGGATCAACTTCGCAAAATTCACGGCGTCAGCATCAAAATCGTATGCCGCGAAAAGGTGGATGATCTGTATATCGTGACGGCGCAAGCAACGGACAAATCGGGCCGATGCGATGAATCGACGGGGGCAGTAAATCTCGCCGGTCTCAAAGGCGAAGCCGCCGCGAATGCGATAATGAAAGCCGAGACAAAGGCCAAGCGGCGTGTGACGCTTTCCATAGCGGGCCTAGGATTATTGGACGAAACCGAAGTCTCCACGATACCGGGAGCCGTTGAAGTTCCGCTTGAGACATTCACGCCTATCACCGCCGCGCAGGTCACTGAGTTGACTGTTTTGCTGAATGATGCGCAGGCCGATTGGGGAAAGTTCTGTGCCTATTTCAAGATTGATTCTGTCGAAAGTCTGCCTGCTCAAGCGTATGAACAGGCGGTCGCGCTGCTCAAAGCGAAGAAGGCGCAGGCAGAGAAAGAGGCAAAGCCCAATGAAACGCCATAACGTACAGCAGAACACGCCCGAATGGCTGGCATTGCGAGCAGGAAAGCCGACGGCATCCGATTTCAGCAAGCTGATCACCAGCACCGGCGAGCCGTCGAAATCGCTATCGACATACGCTATCACGCTTGCGGCGGAACTCTACGCGGGAAAGCCGCTGGATGTGTGGGAAGGTAATTCCTACACGGAACGCGGACACGCTCTTGAAGATGATGCCAGACGGCTTTATGCCCTCATGCACGATCAGGAGCCGGAAATCGTCGGTTTCATGACGGATGATGCCGAGCGTTACGGATGCTCGCCCGATAGTCTTGTGGGTGAGAATGGCGGATCGGAGATCAAGTGCCTCAAGGCGGAGAACCATATCAAGGCGATCTTGTACTACCGCAAGCATAAAAAATGCCCACCGGATTACGTTCAGCAGGTACAAGGCTCTCTCCTGGTATGCGAGCGCGACTGGTGGGACTTGTTCTTTTTTCATCCTGATCTGCCCCATCTCACGATTCGCATCATGCGCGACGAGGACTTGATCAAGTCCCTGCGCGAGCAGATCGACGTGGTGATCGTGGAACGGGATCGCATTCTGACTGAACTGAGGATTGCAGCATGAAATTGAACGCCTGCACGCTTCACTACACATGCCCAGGTTGCGGTGAGGAATTCGATATCAATGTCGAAGCCTATTATCCAGCAAAATTAACGGGGCCAGCTGAGTATTGTTATCCATCATTTGGTGGCGAGTTCGAGCCGACACAATGCCCTTCGTGTGCTCATCTTGTCGATGAATACTGGGTATCAGAACGGCAGCGCGACAAGATGCAAGCGCAGATGTGCAACGAGGCCGACTTTCGGCGGAAAGACAAAATGGAGGGATACAAGTGATCTACACAACACTCAACAAAATTCGCGCGGCCCATCCGTGTAAGGAGGGTTACGCGAAACTTCTACGGCATCTCGGCAAGACAGAGGCTGACGATGAACCGTTACCATTGTCGGTGATCCTCGACAGCAACGGGCCCCGCGATTGTCTGTGGACGTTCCGATGTGTAGAAGGCCACGACCGGGAATTCCGGCTCTTTGCCGTCCGCTGTGCGCGCCGCGTCCAGCACCTCATGACCGATCCCCGAAGCATCGCCGCGCTCGATGTTGCAGAGCGCTTCGCTAACGGAGATGCGACGGCCGATGAACTGGATGCCGCATGTGCAGCCGCACGGGCTGCCGCACGGGCTGCCGCACGGGCTGCCGCATGGGCTGCCGCACGGGCTGCCGCACGGGCTGACGCATGGGCTGCCGCATGGTATGCCGCATGGTATGCCGCAGATGCCGCAGATGCTGCAGGGGCTGCCGCATTGGCAGAACAGGAAGCCGATCTTAGGCAAATGTTGGACGCTGACTGAGGACAACAAATGAACATCATCCATCAGCAATGGTTCGTATCGCTTTATCCAATCCTGATATTCGGCCTCGGATTTCTCGCCGGAAAGCTCGCGTGCGCCAATCTAGACGACCGAGATAGAGCATACAAAGCCGGATGGGACGCTGGTCGAGACGCCGCATTTGTGGAATTGCGTAGCACCGTGCAGGAAGTGCTGAACGAGCTTGATTCTCCGAGCGTGCTGATTAATCGGCGCACGCCAGCATTTTTCAAGCGCCAAGCGGATTGACCATGCGTCTCGAACTCGGATTCACGGAGATTCATCTGCTGATCGAAACTGAGTCCGAGTTCACCGTATTGCTCAAAGCACTCCAGCAATACGACGCGCAGAATGGGCCGACACTGGAATCATCTGTTGCGCAGACGATGTTTGAGAAGCTGGATCGGGTGAGAACGAAAACGAACGAACTTAATCAGATATTGGAGAATTGAAAATGACTCAGAAGAAAATTGACGTTACCAAGCCAGTACAGACAAGGGATGGCCGGAAGGCGTGGATTATTTGTCCAGATATGAGAGCTATTACTGGCTTTCCTTCCCGCTTTCCTACCATTGTGGAGTTCACCGAAGGCCAGTTCGACGAGTAGAGGATGAGACAATATGAATAATTTCGCCGGGACTGGATTCATCAAGCTGACGCCGTGTTCAACCGAGGGAAAAGAACCACCAGCACCATTTCGTGTACCTACCTATGTTCGTATCGATTCAATTCTCGAAATCAGGCGGTTCACAAACCACACGCACGTTAATTACAATTTGTGGGACACCGAAAACACTCAATTCGCGTTCAATTGGGTCACGGAAACGCCAGACGAGATATTCGACTTGATCCGCGCCGATAAGGAATACAGTCATGGGTGACATAGGCGACGATTTCGCGCCCAGCCGGCGGTGGCGCGTCTGTACGTAACACCGGCAATCGGAGCGCGCAAAACCTCCCTTTCAGTTTCTTGCGCGTGATCCGGTCGTCAGCCCCACGTTACGGGGCACTCAATCAACAGGAGGCATCAAAATGAAAACCATCATCGCTCTACTGCTTTCTATGTTTTGCATCACCGCTCACGCGCAAACGCTGAGTCTCGGTATCGGACAGGCCGTCTCGAACTCGCTCAATGATGAGCACAGTACGGCATGGATGATATCCCAAGGGTTCCCGGTATCCGGCCCATTCCGCGTGCAGGTGGGATATCTGAACGAAGGCCACCAGCGCGGCAGCAAGCGGGACGGAATTACCGTACTTGGCGCCTATCGCAGCCGTTTCATGCCGTGGCTGCACACGGAAGCGTATCTCGGTGGCTACATCACCAGCACCACAAAGGCGATCGGCGAGACGACGTACAAGGATGTATACAGGCCGATGCTGATTGCCGGATATGGCGTCCAAGTGTCGCCAGCACGTCCGGTACAAGTGCGGTTCACCTGGTTGCATATCATGTCGTTCCAGAGCAGGGATTCAGACGTGTTTCTGGCTTCGATGGGGTGGAGGGACTAGCATGAAAACCTTTCAGGAAACTGCTTCAGGCATGGCGGCGGCGGAGCGTAAAGCGCGAAAAGAGAAGCGCACGCTGCGTCCATGTTTATGTTGTCGAAAGCCATTTATGTCGGAAGGGTGGCACGATCGGCTGTGCAACAGATGCGGTAGGGGGAATACGGATGCGGACCTGTACGCAGGGGATGCCCATTCGTCGGATAGCGCTTGAATTGTGGTACCGTTCCGGGATCATGTAGTCATGGCATCCATGATCTATGACAACTACAGGAGGCACGAAAATGTACATCACGCTCAAAAATGAGTTTCACAACACCGAGTGCCGGCTTCGTGCTGCTTACGGCAAGCCGTTGTCGCCAACGCAGATCAGACGCGCACGTCGCGCATTATGTGGTGTGTCCGGCTGCGTTTGCGGTGGCAATCTTGGTGAGAGAGGGGAGAATCCAGAAATTGATGCGGGAATGGATGATTACGGAAATCCGATAATCTCTATCCGTGGCGAATAATTCTGCAACAACTAGAGGATATGAAAATGAGCATATACATGGAAACAACCATCAAGGGCGCGTCGTTGCTGCGGACCGGACGACTTATGGCGGAACGCGATCATCTGCTTGCAAAAGAGATGGTCGCTGCGGCTCAAGGGGCGACGGGCTTGGTTGGCTATCGCCGGATGGTCGCGCGTGGGATCGAGCTGGGACAAGATTCACGCAGAAGTCGGCAGATGGCAAGCGTCGCGCGCCGGATCGCGGCATTTGAGCGTCCTTGGTGGGTGGAAGGTGGTCGCGTGCATGCGACTGGACTGATTTGTGATGGCCGCGAATTTTTGCTGACGTGAAATCGCTGACATCAGTCATGATTGACGACTTCCCTCCCTCCATTGTCCGTTCCTGGCTCATGTACGAGCTTGGAACGGCCAAGCGGCGCACCGATGCGCTGGCTGGCCTCAATGCGGCGTGCGGAACATGTACGACGCACAGCCGGCTAAACGAATGGCTGCGTGGTGAGCGGGAACCGGCTCGGGATGTGCGCAGATATATGCTCAGGCAATGTATCGAGGAGGTATTGCGCGAGCACGGTGTCAAAACGCGGAATCTGGCAAAAACGTCGTGGACATTAATTGAGGAACTGAGTTAGACGGTCGTGGAGGTTGTGTTTTCCGCCAAATGGTCTATATTTGCTACCGTCGGGAGTAAATGCCGATAAGCCGCCCACAAGGCGGCTTTTTTGTTGTCATTAGTTCCTCTCCTTCCATCCAGATGATGGTTCGCCCGGCCTAAAAGTCGGGCATTTTTTTGCGGAGCGCGTATGCAGCCCGGCACTGTAAAGTGGTTTTCTGACGAAAAAGGGTATGGATTCATTACTCCAGCGGACGGATCGACAGACGTGTTCGTGCATTACTCGTCGATCCAGGGCCGCGGGCGTCGCACCCTCGAGGGTGGCCAGCATGTGGAATTCGAGTCCACGAGCGGCCCGAAGGGCCTATCGGCGACAACGGTAATCCCACTTTGGTAATCCCACTTTGACCGCACCGCGGCAGCCGAAAATCGTTGTTCCGCCGCAGCGGTACCGGGCGGACGGCCGTCAGCGGAATCGTCGCTGGTGGCAACGCGCCATCCTGCGACTGTATCCGTGGAAGGACGTCTATCCGAAGTGCATCCCGCAGGAACGTCATGGGATGTACGTCGTCGCGCGGCTGCAGTGGTCGGTTGCCGACCGCCTGCGCATCCTGTTCGGCTGGGGCGTCAAAATCGAGTGCATCGCCGCATGGAAGGAGCACGAGAGCAAGAGCTGGAACCATATTTGCGCGACAATCATTCCGCCGCGGTGCTGTGAACCCCCCTCCCAGTATACAGAGGGACTGACCCGTATCACCATTGAGGACTGACCATGGCCAACACCAAACAGGACGACGCCGCTCCGGACGCGGCGGCTGCCACCGATCCGACCGCTCCAGCACCGGGCGCAAACGACAACGACGGCGATGAAGGCGCTGGCGGCGACGGAGATATCCGCGTATTGCTCACCATGCATCCGGACGGAACATTCACCGTTGAAACCGAGGCCGATGGCGACGAAGGCGCTGGCCAGACCGAGCCCGACACGCACCCGCAGCCCGCTAATTCGCTCGTCGAAGCGCTCCATATCGCTCGATCGATTTTCGAGCAGGCGCCCCACGCGCACGAAGGGCAGGCGGATGCCGACATGATGGCCGGCTACAAGGCGGCCGGCGGTCCGATGGCCGGCATGGGCGGAATGCCCGGCTAATGGCAATCCAGGGCTACAGTGCGGCACCGCCGAGGATTGGCCGGACGCGCGGGATCATCAACACGGCAATCCGTGGAGCTTATCTGCGTCCGCGTCCCGTTCCGCGTCCGTCCGCAGTACAACCCGCCATCCATTCGGTGCGCGTGCAGGAACCGCGGCGCAGCCCGTGGTACCGCGGTATCGCGTGATCGAGCTGCACGTCGTCGGGCCACAACAGGCGTCCATCGGGTATGACGGTCTCCCGGAACTGCTGGTAGCCGTCGTGCTGCTCACGGAGTACGCGCTGGGTGGTTCGGCTGCAGGCTGGCCACTGATGGGGCCAGATCCGGCCAGATTCCTGGCATCGTTCTCGGTCGATCTCATCCAATTGCATTAAAAATCAGGAGATGCACATGGGTATCATCAGCAAGACCATGGCTGACCCAATCCGGATCAAGCCGTCGCACAAGGGCAAGTTGCATCGAGCACTGGGCGTCCCTGCCGATAAGCCGATCCCGGAGCCCAAGTTGCGGGCTGCGCTGCATTCCAAGTCGCCTGAAGTCCGAAAAGAGGCAAATTTCGCCAGCAACGCCAAGCATTGGCATCGCGCCTGAGACTGGGCTTGAGCACGAATATCTCGGGAAATGCGCCGCAGGGAGGGGATATGACGGTAAGGGGTCAGGTGAGATCGTCGATCGTGGGGCTTCTCCGGCGGTCGATTTCCGGGCGCTATCCACCAAAACAGGCCAATCGGTCTAACTAGACGAACAATAGACACATGAAAGGCAAGAAGACGGGCGGTCGCATAGCGGGGACCGCCAACAAAAAGACGCGCGAAATCGCCGATAAATGCGCGTCCGAGGGGCTGACGCCGCTCGAGGTTCTGCTGCGGGAGATGCGTTACCTGGCCGACGAAGTCGAAAAGGCGCGCCGGGCCTTTGCGGCCAAAAAGTCGAAGGTGGACATGGGGGCCCTCGTGGCTATGATCACCGAACTGCGGGAGGTCGCCGGCAAAGCCGCGCCCTACGTCCATCCAAAGCTGCAAACGACCACACTGCAGGGGACGGGCAAAGACGGCGAGATCGTGACGGGTATCAACATCCGTGTCATCCCTGCGCGAAAAGACGGTTGATATCGTCACCCCGGAACCGTTCCTGTTCCTGACGCAGGAACGCCATCGGTACAAGGTGGCGTATGGCGGTCGCGCCAGTCTCAAATCGTGGCAGTTTGCCCGGGCCCTCCTGGCACTCGGGTTGCAATCGAAACTGAAAATACTGTGCGCCCGGGAATTCCAGAAATCGATCCGGGAAAGCGTCCATGCGCTGCTGGTCGAGCAGATCCATTTGATTGGGATGGGTCCTAATTACCGGACACTCGACACGGAAATCCGCGGCAATAACGGCACCGAGATCCTGTTCACCGGGCTCGCCACACACACAGTCGATTCGATCAAATCGTACGAAGGGGTCGACATCAACTGGATCGAGGAAGCGCAGACGGTCCGGCGCAAGAGCTGGAACATCCTCATCCCGACCATCCGTAAACCGGGCTCGGAAATCTGGGTGACGTTCAATCCGGATCTGGACACCGACGACACGTACGACCGGTTCGTCGTGAATCCGCCGCCCGATGCAAGCGTGCTCGAGGTCAACTGGCGGGATAATCCATGGTTTGCCGACAGTCCCTTGGCTGCCGAGCGCGCGCACGCCGAACGGACGATGCCAAAAGAAGAATATCTGAATATATGGGAAGGCAAGTGCCGGTCGGCGGTAAGCGGCGCCATCTACGCGGCGGAAATACGAGCGGCCATCGAGGGCCGACGCATTACGAATGTGCCGTACGACCCGATGCTGAAGGTCCACGCGATTTTCGACCTGGGCTGGAATGATTCGATGTTCATCACTTTCGTCCAGCGCGGCCCGTTTGACCTGCGGGTAATCGGGTGCATCGAAGACGACCATCGGACCTTAGACAGTTACTCCGCGGAAATGAAGGACAAACGCTGGAACTGGGGGAAAATCGTGCTGCCGCACGACGGCAACACGAAAGATTACAAGTCCGGAACGTCGGCCCGGAAGATTCTCGAGGGCCTGGGGTGGTCGGTGATCGTGCTGCCGAATACCGACATAGAAGCCGGCATCCGCACCGCGCGTGCGACCTTCCCGAAGGTCTATTTTGATAAGGTGAACGCCGCGCCGGTCATCAATGCGCTGAAGCGTTACCGGCGCGCCGTCAACCAGACGACCAGCGAAGGTGGAGACCCAGTCCACGACGCCGCATCGCACGGCGCAGATTCATTCCGTTACACCTGCATTGCGGCACCGAAGCTCAGCAATGATGCGCCAGTAGGTCCAAAAATCGCCGCATTCCGTCCAGCCGATCGTGGCATGGGCTACTAATCGAGGGGAAAGCATGGCCATCATCCTGTCCGTCGCGGTCGTTTTGCTCCTCGGGTTCATTGTGTGGGCGGCGCGTCCGCAAAAAGCGCAAGCGGTAACGGATGCGTCCGCAGAGCTGGATGAATTCGTTTCCGTGATGGAAAAAGCCACAGCCGCGCTCAACGACGTTCATGCCATCGCGGCGCAACTGGAATCCGGCAACCGTGCGGCGCGAGCGGAGGCCGCAGCACTCCCGATAGTGATCGGTCGGCAATTACGGGAAGTCGTTGAGCGCATGGAAATCCTGCAGGACGCTGTCAACAAGGCACTCGCTGAACTGCATGCCGCAAAAGCGGTTCACCTTCATATCGCTGCGACCCATGGCCGCTCATCGGATGCAATGCCGTGATTGATCCCAAAGCAGCCACTATGCCGCTCGATCCGCAGTCGGTCGAAAAACTCGGCGAAGCTGCAGCGGCCGCCCAGGCAGAGAAAATTGCCGTTCTGACGGCACTCGGCGCGCAATTAGGCGCCAAGCGCAGGCGCGCGATCGAAGCACGCCAGCAACATGGCGTCGACATGCTCTGGCAGCAGGATATCGAGTTCTACGAAGGCGTCGATGATGCGAACCGCGGCGAGCAGGGATCGACGGATGCATGGCATACCAAATTGCCCGGGCAGACGATGCCGGGGATTGCCGGCGAAGTGCGCAGCACTGTTTTCCTAAACATCACGCGCACCTACTGTGACGCCGCCGCATCCCGTGTCGCGGATATGCTCATTCCTACGGATGATCGGGCATTCGAGATAAAACCGCGGCCGGTGCCTGACCTGATTGATCTGGCCAAGGGCATTCTGGGTGATGACGACAAGCAGGATGCCGTGCGCCAGGCGGCGATTGCCTCTGACAATCCGGTGCCCGGTCCGCAAGACGTGATCCCGCAGGCACAGAAGAAAATCGCGTTCGCGCGCTCCCAACTAGAGACAGCGCGCCAGAAAGCAAAGGCTGCCGAACGGCAGATCGATTCATGGCTGATCGAGTGCCAGTATCACGCGGAAGTCCGGCGCGTGATCGAGGATGCGGCGCGTATCGGCACCGGAGTGTTGAAAGGGCCGGTGCCGATGAAACGGCAGCAGACGCAGGTGGTCGAAGGGCCGAACCAGGAAATGGGACTCGGGAACGGTGAGCTGGCGATTGCCAAAATCGTCAAAATCGAACCCGGCTCAAAGCGCATTGATCCGCTCAATCTGTTTCCGGACCCATCCTGTGGTCATGACATCCACAACGGTTCGTGGATTTTCGAGCGCGACTACATTTCGAGCCGCAAGCTCATGGAATTGCGGGATATGCCAGGTTACATCGGCTCTCAGATCGATCTGATACTCGCCGAAGGTCCATCGAAGATGCAATCCGACGCGCCACCACCCCAGGGTGACGACAACGCGCAGATATCGGAGCCGACCGATCGGTACGAGATCTGGTATTTCACGGGGATGCTGGGGAAGGCCGACATCACGGCGCTGGCCATCGAAGATCCGGACGGGAAGTTGCCGGACCACGTTCATGCGATGGTAACGATGGTTAACGACCGTCCGATCAAGGGTGCCATTAACCCGCTCACCACAGGTGATTTTCCCTACGACGTGATCAACTGGCAATCGCGCCCAGGCCATTGGGCAGGGATCGGAGTATCGCGCCAGATCCGCGTACCGCAGCGCATGATCAATGCCGCGTGTCGGAACATGATGGACAATGCGGGGCTTGCCGCAGGTCCGCAGATTCTGATCAAGCTCGGAGTCGTGACGCCCAGCGATGGCAACTATACGCTGGCGCCGCGAAAGGTCTGGACGATTGACCCGAACGCCGATCCTGTTGATCTCAACCAGGTGTTCCGGGCGGTCACGATCGAGTCCGATCAGCAGGATCTTATGGCCATCATCAATTTTGCGCTCAAGGAGGCCGAAGATACGACGTCGCTGCCGATGTTGCTGCAGGGTCAAGGCGGTAAAGCGCCGGAAACCGTAGGCGGCATGCAGTTGCTGACCAACAACGCGTCGAGCGTATTGCGGCGCCTCGCCAGGCAGTTCGACGACCGGATCACGGAGCCGCATATCCGTCGCTATTACGCGTATCTTATGGAGTATGGCGACGACGAAGTAAAGGGCGATTTCCAGATCGATGCGCGCGGATCTTCTGCGCTCGTCGAACGGGATATCCAGAATCAGGCGGTCCAGACCATGGCGTCGATCGTTCTGAATCCAGCCTTCGGCATCGATCCGAAAAAGTGGTTCAGCGAGTGGTGCAAGGCGCAGCGTCTTGATGCCAAATCGTTCCAGTTGGACGAACAGGAATTGCAACAGCAGGCGCAGCAACAGCCTCCAGCCAGTCCGCAGATGCAGGCAGAGCAGTTGCGCATCCAGGGTGAGATGCAACTGGCACAATTCGATGCACAGCAGAAAGAACGTCTCATGCAGATGCAGCAGATGTTCGAGGCGCGTATGCAGCAGAATCAGCGCGCCATGCAGCAGATGGTCGCTGAAATCAATAATGCGTCCAATGAGTCGCTAACACTTCAGGACCTCAAGGCGCGTCTGGCCGCGGCCGCGATTCACGCGCATGCCGAAGGTGAACGCACGAACGCGCTCGCTGCCGCACGTCAATCTCAGCCAATTCCACAGACGGCAACCGTGCCGTCGTAAAGAGGATCAGAGGCCATGCCCGAACCCATATACGCATCAATCGAAGGCGAAGTTGCGCGACCGGCCGTGCTGGTTGACGACCAAGGTGTGCTCATACCAACCTCGACGCTCGGACTGGTAACTCGGTCTGGTCCTGCAGGGATTGCCCACAACCGGGAAATCGCGGCGCCCGCGCTGGCATATGCCTCGGCCACCAATTCGACACAATGGGCTGCCGGTGCGCAGCCGACCAAGTTGCAGGTTATGGCTTTGCCGGCGACGACCGTTACCTACGCAGCCGGCACGTTGTTGGGCTACGCAGTCATTAACTCGCCAAATGATGCATATGCCGCCGCAGCACTTGCCCAAGCCGGTAGTGAATTTACCGACGTCCCGTGGTGGCCGATCCTCATGAACGTCACGACAGAGATCCCTTCTGACTTTCCGATCACTCGTCTCGACGTTCTGCCCACCATCGCGGGGATTCCGATCTTCGCAGGAGCAGCCTAATGAGTATCTATAAATCATGGCTTAATCCCGCCAATCTTCCCACTGTCAATCAGCAGAACTTCCCCTGCCTGGCGCACAGGTTCACCGTTAACGACATTGCGCCTAATGGACTATCGATTGTCGATCCAGTCACTGGGTTGACATTTAGCAACAGTGGTCCGGGGTTCCTGAAAAATGGGAATGGTTTTTATGCTTCCGGCTCTACAACATGGTTACAAGCAGGAAACTGGATAGCGCCAGGAACCAAGGCGGTATTGTTGCTTGCGGCCGGCAATTTGCCTGTTGGATTCTCGTTTGGTTTTGGTGACCCTCAGGGAGTAACATTTGTTAGTTCTTCAATGAACGGTGGCCCTAACGCATCAAAAGATGTCTCGGACTACGCAACCTATACAGCTATTGCCGGGGCCCCGTTTGCGGCAACGGCGGTCAAGGTCGATATTCCGAATGATGCTGTTAAAACCTTCGCGCTTCCGGCGACGGGTGCGGTTGCTGTATCAAATGCCGCCGCCGTCGTTACAGGCACGATCAGCGGCGCATGGGGCGTACCCGATGCGCTCCAAAGCGGCTCCGACAATCCGTTTCTGTTTCAGAGTGCCTACAGTCTGGTAGGCGCATATGTCCTGATGTTCAATGTCGCGCCGAGCGATGCGGAGGTCTCAGGAATAGTCGCATGGATGGCCGCGAATCCGCTTAATCTGCCGCCTTCGCTCTTGGGTCGAACCTGATGCGGCGCATCAGATCAGTCAGCGGCAAGCGCAATACCGAGACCGGCGCGAGTACGCCTTGTCTCAAGCACTTTTTTAGATGCCTTGAAACATCGGGAACTGCATGGAACGACTCACAAGGTGGTGTAGTCTGGAATCCTCCCGGAATGACTGGATATGCTCCGCTGCTGTTTAATCAGCAAGGGTCGATGCAAACAGTCCAACCGGTGCTAGATACGAGGATTGATCCGTCCATGCTTACTTCGGGGGAGTGGCCTGTATTCAGCACACAATCCGTCCTATTCATGTATGCCGGTAGAGTCAATGCGTTTCAGGGTACTCAGAAGATTGTCGAGGTGGCAATTGGGGATGTCAACTTAATTCTTCCTAACAGTACTGGAGCAGGTATAGGTCTTTCTGATAATCCGTTTCATATGGCTGCTGGCGTGAATCCAGGAGCAGTCTCCCGCATCACGATCAGCGGTCCCATTGATCCAACGACCGTTCAGATTGTAGGCGGTGGTGCGACTTATGCTTCAGTACCGACAGTTGTCTTTACGGGGGCCAATGGGTTAGGAAGTGGAGCAGTGGCAACCGCTATTCTTTCCGGAGGAACAAGTGGGGCGGTAACCGGAATTACGATGACGGCCAATGGAACTGGTTATGCGGGAAGCGGCACTATCAGCTTTACAGGAGGAAGTCCGACTGGTGGCAATGCCTTTGGATTTTTCCAGACTGTAGGTAGTAGTATAGACAATACATGGAATGGCGAAGATATCATCGTAGCCGGGCTATATGAGCCCGGGACTCAGATGACATACAAAGCCTATCAGGCAATTGACCCGGGATCTGGCACAGTCAAGATTAATGCAGATGCCCAGAGTTCGACGATCAACAATGCAGGTACATTCCAGCCTTTTAATTCCATGCGCTGCGCAAATGTTGCTTTTTACGGTCTGGCAATTTATGCGTTCTCAAATGGATTCCCTCCTGATCTTGATGCAGGAATATTCTACAACGGGGGCTCGTGGATTCAGGGGAACAGGTATTCGTACCCTGGATGGATAGGGTTGACATGAAGCACGTCATCTACATGATCTTGCTCACCCTGCTCAGCTCCGGCTGGGCGGCGACGGTCAAATACGAGCTGGATCATTCCAATATTCTTGCAAAGCAGATTCATGCTCTACAAGGTAGCTACACCTGGTTGTCCAATCACGAGAAGGAGTGCAACTGATGAAAAAGCTGATCTTGGCAATATTTTTACTGTTCCTGTTCCCGGTCCTCGCGTTCGCCGCGACAACGAACAACAAGCCGGTGACTCAGCTTGTGTGGAACAATCCGAGCACCAACACAGACGTGACCTCGATCCTGATTACCTGTGGGTCGCTCACGTACTCCGCAACAGCATCGACGGCCATTACTGCCGGCAGCCAAGGATCAGTCCCACTATCGTCCGTGCTCACGGCAACCGGCACCTATACGTGTTCCGCCGCAGCGGTGAACGCCAATGGAACTGGCGCATCCGATACTGACCCTGTACCGATCACGGCGACCAGCTCGGGTTTTACTATTGCGGTCACGGTGCCCGATGCGCTCACCGGCCTGACCGCGCAGTAACTTGGCCCCGTCGTTCGCAACGTGGTACGAGGCAGAGAAGCTGTTATGCATCCAGACGGAGAAATCGACGGTTACCGTTCGCAAGTGCTTACGGGCATCGTCCGCGCTGGTGGTGTCGGGATACAAAAGGGTGTGACCGTGGGAAGCGGTCACAAGAGGGAAAAGGGCACAGGTGAAACCGAGGTGGAAACTATGAAAATTCTGTTCCTGGTCTTCGCGCCGGTTCTGTGGTGCCTGATTCTCACCACGCTGTTTGTGGTGTACTTGATCCCAAGTGGCTTGCGCAAATGAATCCTACGCCTGCGGTTACCTATCCAGTCAAAGTATTGACGGATGCCGAACGTGCGAGTTCGACATCCCAGAAACTGCGCCAGCATCTGCTGGATCAACTCGCAAGCGCGCAGATCCGCAATGAATCGCCGACGGCTGATCCGGTGAAGACTGCGATGTTGCGCGGCGAGATTCGGCAGATACGTTACGTTCTGTCGCTGTTTGAGGAACCTATTGTGATTTCCGTGACCGCTGGACCGTAAGATGTCCACCCGTCGCAATCACCTGCCGCCCTTGAGGCGGTTTTTTTATGCCGAGGACCACGATGCCCACTGAAACAGACGAAACCAATCAGGACGCCGACAATGAAGCTGCTTTCGCTGCAGGATTTAATGGCACCCACACTGAATCCGTTGCTGCCACCGAACCTGAATCGAAAGCCGCTGAAACCCAGGCGAAACCTGATTCCAAGGCCGCTGATCCGGTAAACAAGGATGCACCTGCTGCTGCGCCCGCACCCGCAGGCGAACCTGTCAAGATTGCCGGATTGACGGAAGACGAGTTAAAGGCGGTCTTCGCAAAAGTACCGGCACTGGAGCAGGCGTTGAGCCAGCAACTGCCGGGACTGCAACAGGCATTTGCTGAAGAAGTTCGTAAGGTGTACGGGAAGATCGGTGAGCTTAATCGCACACTGGAGTCATTGCGCCAGGGCCGCAAATTGACAGCCGCCCAGATGAAACGGCTCAACACGGAGTTTCCGGAAATCGCAGGAATGCTCGCCGAGGATCTAAGCGAGATTTATGCGGCTTCGGACTCACCGGTAGCGCAGGATGCGCAGCAGGCAGCATCGCAGCAAGCGCAACAAGCGGCAGCTCCCGCGCCCCAGGCGCCGCAGCAAGCCGATATACAGAAACTCATCAGCGACAGCGTGACAAATGCCGTCGCAGGAATCAGCGCACAGGCCGAGCGTAAAGCGCTTTCCCTTGTGCATCCGGGCTGGGAGGAAATCGTCCAGTCGCCGGAGTTTGCTACATGGCTGCAGTCGTTACCTGCGGAACAGGGGCGTCATTATGCCGAATCGGAAGATGCGCGGATCGCATCGGAAGCAATCGGACTGTTCAAGGACGCGACCAAGGCCAAGACGCAAGTTAAACAGTCAAAGCAGGCGCGTCTGGAACGTGCCGTTGCACCTACGGGTGAATCGGCTCCAGCGCCAAATACCATTGATGACGAGCAGGCTTTCGTCCTTGGCTTCAACAGCCAGCGCGGAATCCCTGCATAATACAGGAGTCCAGTCATGGCTATTCAAAATTTTAGTACCGCCGCAGGCCGAATCAACAAGCTCAAGGGCGAGATTCTGGCGCATGCGGTGCCGGTGGAAGTTCTGGGTATTACCGGCCAGATGAAAAAGATGCCGAAGAACAAGGGCGACACGGTCATTTACCGTTCCTGGCTGCCCTACGGGGCAACGCTGTCCTACGCGCAGAATGTCTCGGGCGCCATGGGCATCAACGTGCCGCAGGCCAATCCGGCGCTCCATCTTGTGACGGAAGGTGTCACGCCGAACGCCGACGTAGTCACTCCCCGCGACGTGTCAGTCCAGTTGCTGGAGTACGCATGTCTGTACGCCATCACGGACAAGACCTTCGATATGTACGAAGACGACGTGCCGGCGGAAATGAAGCAGCAGACTGGCGAGCGCATGGGCCTTCTGCGGGAGATGATCCGCTGGGGTGTGCTCAAGGCTGGGACGAATGCCTTCTATAGCGGTGGCACCACGCTGGCGACCGTCTCGAATGTGCTGTCCTACAACTTCGTCTCGAAGATCAGCCGTAGTCTCCTGGCCAACCATGGCAAGATGATTACGAAGGTGCTGGCTGCCGGGCCGAACTTCGCGACGTCGCCGGTCGAAGCGGGCTTCATTGTGTTCTGCCATACGGACTGCGAGCACGACATCCGGCAGTTGCCGGACTTTGTGCCTGTCGCCAAGTATGCCCAACGCAAGCCGCTCAGTCCCGAAGAACTGGGATCACTCGGACGTTTCCGCTTCATCGTCTCGCCGGAACTGTCGTCGACGCCTAATGTCGGGGTTGCCGTCGGCGCGACCGGACTGCTGTCGACCGGAGGCGTCAATATCGACGTTTATCCGGTGGTGGTGGTCGCCGAGGACGCATGGGGCGACGTTGCGCTTCGTGGAACCAACTCGTTCGATCCGACCTGGATTCCGCCGGGTCAGAAGGACAAGAACGATCCGCTCGGTCAGCGTGGCTATGTGGGCGCGAAGTTTTACAGCGCTTCCTTCATCGCCAATCCGGGATGGATGGCGACCGGCTGGGTTGGCGTCACCGCTCTCAGCTAATAATTGACCCGTGAGGGGGGCGTCGCAAGACGCCCTCTGGAGGATAGTCCGATGACTGAATCAGTCGCAACGCGCACCAATGCGATGGCGGACAGAATCAGCAGCCGCGAGACACGCAAGATCCTGGACTCCGTTCAGTCCGATCTGGCGGCGCTCACGGCATCTGTCAATACGCTCATCACGAACTTCAACGCTCATGTGCACTCTGGCGTTACTGCCGGAACCGCTGATAGCGGTGCACCGACGGCCGCGGCGACCGCTGCTGCCGTATCCCTCAATACGACACCCTAACTGACGGCCATACCGGCAGTCGGGATGCCTATTTAATTTCAGGAGACACTTCGATGGCACAAGACCAGCTCTACAATCTCAACTTCTGCACCACGAAAGCCGGCCTTGGTGCCGGAACCACCAGCACGTTGTCGACCGCGAATGCGTCGCTATTTTCGATCGGTGGCCGCGCGTATTCAAAGGCTGCTACCGCCGATATGGCCACGCCCACTGTCGACGAGGAAACCGGCGTTGCATTCCCGGCAATCCAGCCAGGATTCGCAGCCGCCATTGTGGTGGGATTCGACAATACTGGCGCGCTCCAGGCCGTACAGGGTCCGCCGGTGGCGCTGTCGTCTGGCGGCGCGATCGTGAGTCCGCCTGCATTCCCGCAGGTGCCCGACAAGATGGCCGCTGTCGGATATGTGATCGTGGCCGTCACGGCTGCGGGTGCCGCATGGACGATGGGCGTCAGCAACTTTGCGGGACCCCCGGCCGATACCACCTTCACGTTCGATGACGTGATGGTGCTTCCCAGCCGTCCGCAGCTCAGTTAATACGCATTAAAGCAGCCGCATGATACTCAAGGCCCGGGAATAGGCCCGGGCCTTGTTCGTATTCGTTTCAGGAGACAAACCGATGGCGAAGCGCAACACTACAGTCGACACCACCAAGGAGCATGTTGGCCAGGGGAGCGTCCGTGATTTGCCCGTGGATGGCGAGGCGCGTTTGACAGACCCAAAGGTCGAGGTAGTTGAAGGACCGGATGCACTCAAATTCGCAGATGAACTGGCGTTCGCGGAAGAACTGGTCGAGATCATGGTCCATGACACGACCGATCCGAAGGAAAACAAACTCGTTCAGGTGGCCGTCAACGGCAAGAACCAGTATTTCCTGCGCGGCGAAACGCAGCGGGTGCGCCGCAAGTACATCGAGGTTCTGGCGCGCGCCAAGAAGACGACCTACACCCAGGAACGCTATGCCGACGCTACCGGTGCCGATGCGCTGCGCAATGTGCCGCATACCGCACTTCAGTACCCGTTCAGCGTCGTGAGTGATCCCAATCCGCGCGGTGCCGCATGGCTGCGCCAGATTCTGGCCAGTACGTGAATTTTGTCGAGTTGTGCGACAAAACCCGCAGGCAGTGCGGGATCGCTGGAGCCAATGTGCCGGGCACGCTGACACCGGCTACGACGCAGGATCAGACTGGCGAGATGCTGCGCATCGTAGAATGGGTGCGACAGGCATACCGGGAGATCTGTGCGGCAAAGAATAGTTGGACATTCCTGCGCAGCGATTTTTCGGTAAATACGGTCGCGTCGCAGGAAGCGTACCTGCCGACCGCATGCACGGACGAAAACCTGAATGCGCTCATCGGTTCGCTTGCCGTCGGAAACTTCGCGCGCTGGGAAGTTGATTCATTCCGCATTTATCTGCAGTCCGATGGAGTAGCCAGCCGCCAGTTTTTGTGGTGGATTGGCTATGACTGGTTCCGCAATCTGTACGATCTGCGACCGATGACGCCGATGCGGCCAGTCCGGTTCACCATCCGCCCGAACGACCGGGCAATCATGCTGGGACCGATTCCAGACAACGTCTACATCGTCGAAGGGAAATATTGGCGCCAGGCACCGGATCTGGAACAGGACACCGATGTGCCGTTGTTTCCGCCACGCTTCCACGATGCCATTGTCTATCTCGCGGCCCGTTATTACGCCGGCTATCAGGAAGACGGGGGCGCGTACTCGGACTTCAATACCAAGTACGAGCAGTTTTATGGGCGCTTGTTGCTGGACCAGTTGCCCATGATCGAAACGCCGGCTCCGCTCGTCGGATGATCGCCATTCCGAGGTTCGCGCCTGTTCGGCAGGATGCCATCCTGCTGGATGGTGGGCTGGATACCGATTCACCGCCTCTGCTGGTTCCGACGGGTTATTGCCGGCAGGCACAGAACTTCGAGATTGCCATCAACGGAGGTTATCGGCGCATCGACGGTTTTGAGCGCTATGATGGGCAGCCGTCGCCGTCTGCAGCGCTCTATTCCATCTTGCCGGCGACGATCACCGGCAATTACGCGGTTGGAGATACGCTCACTGGTGCTACCTCGGGGGCGACCGGAATCATCTGCGCAATTCCCGCGTCTCCGATCACCTATTTTGTGATTACAAAGCTCACCGGAGCGTTTCAGGCAAACGAAAATCTGGAAGACGCCGCTGTGGTCATTGCGGTGGCTACAGCATCCCAGCAAGTCGGTGGGGCGTCTACGCCGCTTCTGGATGCGCAGTACACGCTTGCCGCAGCCAATATCTACCGGGGCAGTATCCAGCCGGTTCCGGGTTCTGGTCCGGTCCTGGGTGCGTGGCTTTACGAAGATACCGTGTATGCGGTGCGCAACAATGCAGGCGGGACTGCGGCAGTCTTATGGGCGTCCAGCGCGGCCGGTTGGACGGCTGTCCCGCTTTACAACGAACTTGCTTTCACGGGTGGCTCTGGTGCGGCACCCGCAGAAGGTTCGGCGATCACTCAAGGGACCGTCTCGGCGGTCGTCAAACGGGTGGTGCTGTCGAACGGAGATTGGGCGCAGACGACGAGCCTGATCCTGAATGGCACCACCACCAATGCGTCGCCGGTCGTAAGCCAGATCGATACGACGGACCTTTATCCCGGCATGGCGGTTAGCGGAACCGGTATTGGCGCAAGTGCCGTGATCGATTCTGTCGACAGTCCGACGTCCGTGACGCTGTCGGTCAACTCGACGGCCACTGGATCGGTACCGCTCACTTTCGTGGCGGGTGCGGCGGAAGGACGCATCATCATCGCAAATCCAACGGGCGGCAATTTTGCGGCCGGTGCGTTTACCTTTGCGGGTGGTTCTGCAACGGCTAGCGCGGCACAGACGGCTATCGCGCTGCTTCCGGGCGGAAAATACAACATCATTATTGCGAATTTTGCCGGCACGCTTGCCACGCGGCGCGTGTACGGAGCCGATGGCGTCAATCGCGCTTTCGAGTTTGACGGTCTGGTCTATGTGCCCATCACGACGGGAACATCTCCAGACACACCGACGCTACCGTATGCGTTCAAGAATCAGTTGTTCCTGGCATTCGATTCAGCACTGGAAAACTCGGCAATCGGGCAGCCTTACGTCTGGAAGGCGCTCGAAGGTGCGGCGGAGATGGACCTGGGCGACACGATCACCGACATGATCGGACAGCCGGGAACGATGGCCGGTGGCGCATTAGCCATTTATACGCGCTACTCAATACAGATGCTCTATGGATCAAGCCAGGCTGATTGGAGTCTCGTTGCCTATGCTGGCGACAACGAACAAGGCGGTCTTGCGAGGAGCGCTCAAAGAATCGTCGGCAACACGCTGGTGTTCGATGATCGCGGCATTTCGGTCATGGCAGCGACGCTCATCTACGGCAACTTCGAGGCCGCTACCGTCACGAGCCGTGTCCAGTCTCTCGTCCAGTCGCTGCGCAACAAGTTCGTGTGCAGTACGTTGCAGCGCGACAAGAACCAATATCGGGTCTTTTTCAGCGACGGTTCGGCATTGTTCCTGACCTTCAATGGCAAGAACATCCGCGGAATCATGCCGGTTCTCTATCCCGTGACGCTGACCTGTGTCCACGACTGGCAATGGGACGACGGCAACGAAGCCATTTTCTTCGGTGCCACAGATGGCTACGTCTACCAGATGGACAAGGGCATCAACTTCGACGGGCAACCGATCGAAGCCTACTTCACGCTCAACTGGGATTCGTCCAAATCGATCCGGCAACTCAAACGCTACTTGCGGGCGTGGTTCGAGATCGAGGGAGACGGCTATTCGGAATTCAACTTCGGTTACACGCTGGGATATGGAGCGGGTGGTACAGCACAGCCCGGAATGCAACTGGATGTGCTGGGTCTTGGGGCGCCCCTTTGGGATAGCGGAGTGAATTGGGATTCATCCGCAACGTGGGACGGTGTTGCATTGACCGCGCAGACGCTTCAGATGAACGGGAGCGCGGAAAACGTCTCGATCACAGTAGGCAACAATGGTGCCTATTTTTCGCCACTCACCTTCAGTTCTGCCGTCATGCAGTATTTGCCACGGAGATTGCTAAGGTCATGAAACGATTGTTCCGAGTCTTGCTGGTATTGGCCATTCTCACGTTGCCAGCCTATGCAACCAACAGCTACTACAATCATAGTTCCGGTGTGCCGGCTACCGGCTCGTCGTTGTCGAGCGCTGTCATGCGCGGTGAATTCGATTCTATTGCAGCCGGCTTTAATCTGCTGCCGACATTAAGTGGCGCAAACAATTACCCGGTGTTCGTCAATAGCTCGGGGACTGCGCTGGATGCGGTGCCTGCGGCGACCGCTCAATCTCTGCTCGGGCTTGGTGCGCTTTCCACCTTGACGCCCCCAGTTCCAATTTTGGACGGCGGAACAGGAGCAACTACGGCAGCAGGCGCACTCACCAACTTCGGAACCATCCCGATCACAGACGGGGGAACTGGGGCAACGACTGCGGCGGCGGCACAAACTGCGCTGGGTCTCGGTAGCGCTGCAACGTACAATATTGGTACGTCTGGGAGCGCTGTCCCACTGCTCTCGGATGGCAATATATGGGGTGGTGCTCAAGTCGTGTATCAAGTGATACTCCCTTATGCGTCGACCATCAACACGAACACAAATCTCGGAAACGTATTCCAGGTTACGATGACCGGAAACGCACTGCTGGCAAATCCCACCAATATGCAGCCGGGAGGTTCCTACATATGGAACTTCAATCAGAATGCGACGGGAGGCTATGCGCTGACGTATGGGAGCCTTTTCAAATTTCCTAGCGGTGTGATCCCAACACTGACAACGGCCGCGAATTCCGCAGATTCCCTGTTCTGTATCTATGATGGCACCATCCTGCGGTGCTCGCTCACGGCGGATTACCGATGAAACGGCTCATAGGGCTGTTATGGGCGTTTTCTGTCTGCGCGCATGCCTTTGTCATCTTGCCTCAAGGTCACACGCCACAACAGGGATCGCAGACGCGCATATTTACCATTGCGTCCCAAACTTCCTCTGGTTTGATCGCGTGGTCCAATCCGGGAAATGCTGAAATAACCGATGGTGTTTACGCAACGGTCGCCGGATCGGGTTCGGTCCAATCAGAAACGCTGGAACTGAGTAGCGCTCCTTTCTCCATTCCTAGTGCTGCGCAGATCACAGGCATTAAGGCCATCGTCACCCGTCACTATAGTGGTGCAGAAACGAGCATTAGCGGCACTATAACCCTCGTGCAAGCAGGCGGTGCTCTTTCATCGGCTAAGACTGATAGTGTCGCATGGCTGACCACTGATGATTCGATCAACTCCGGTAGCTCAACCGATTTGTGGGGAGTGTCTTGGGTACCGGGAAACGTGGATGGCAGCGGCTTTGGCGTGGATTATCAGGTGACGGGTACAGGATGGTCGAGCACGACAGCATACATCGACTCTATTATCGTGACGGTTTATTACAAGATTTGACAAACGATTCAGGGAGATCCCCATGCGTCTATTCCTATTGGTGCTCCTGTTTACCACCAGTGTCTGTGCTTTTGGAGACAATCTGGTGGTCTCGGGTGGCCAGAGCATCGAAAGCAACAACTACAACACCCCTTTCGGCGAGTATCACAATCGCAGCCGGACGATGGGCATTCGCTACGAAGGGCAACATTACGGTATCCGCATCGATCATTCGTTCACCGGGGACGATGCCGGCAATACCTACCTTACGGGCGATGCGATTTTTCACTTCCTCAAATATGGCGTGGCCGGCGTCGGGATTGCCATCATGCACCATCCGCTCCGTGTCTATGGGAGCTACATGAACTTCCACGCCATGCTGGGAATCGAAGATCCGCATTTATTCGGGAAATTCGGAGGTGCCATTTATTACGATCACTGGTCGAACGGCCATGTCCATCAGATCATCGGCTGGGACGGCATTCCTGATCCGCCGCGGAATGTGATCTCTGCAGCGATCCTCATCCCCATCAAGTGGTAAGGGTACACTCATGGCCGGATTGATCCAGAACCAGATGTCGAGCGGCACGACGGGTTCAAACACCGGGGCATCTACGCTCACGGCACCCGCCGCCAAGACCGGCGTTGCCACCAACCTGGCGACCAGCGTGCCGGGAGCGACGAATCCGTCGTCGACGGCAGCCTCCCAGTTCGGCAGTACGCCGGTCCATGCACTGAGCCAGCAGCTAACAGGCCAGTTGCCGGTAACGTCAACGCCTTCGGCTGCAACCAATCCAAGTGGCCAGATAGCAGGCTCACTTTCAACAGCGCCCATGACAGCGGGCGCCGAAGGTGCACCGGGGTCTGTGAGTCAATATACGGCTGAACAGAATGCGCTGGCGCCCAATCAGACGGTAGCCGGAAACCTGCAGTCCATTCTCTCGCAGAGTTCGCCGCTCATGACACAGGCGCGCACCCAGGGACTGGAACAAGCCAATGCGCGTGGGCTTGCCAATAGTTCCATCGGGATTGAGTCCGCACAGCAGGCCGTTACGGCTGCCGCATTGCCGATCGCGCAGCAGGATGCACAGACCGCATTGAGCGTGGCGCAGACCAATCAGGCTGCCGCCAATCAGGAACTTGCCAACAATGCCTCGGCCCAGAATCAGTACGGACTGCAGCAAATGGCCGGTCAGCAATCGCTCGATCTGGCGACGGTCCAGAGCAATGCTCAGGTACAACTCGCCAACATCGACAATCAGAACAAACTCTTGCTTCAGGCCGATAGTTCTGCCGGCAACTTCTACAATGCCATCTCGCAGGGAATCGGCAATATTCTCGAACAGCCCAATATCAGCGTTTCCGATAAACAGGCTCTCGTTCAGTACCAGACAGGGTTGTTGAAGACGGGACTTGCAGTGATTGGTGGTATCAGTAATCTGGATCTGTCGGGAATGCTCAATTTCAGTGGGACCGTGCTTGCACCACCCCCGCCGACTGCGGCACCGGCCACCCAGTCTTCCGGATTGCCGCCTACGGCGCCTCCACAATATGACCCGACTTTCTCGGGTGGATCGTGGAACGGTACTACCTACACGACCCCAGGCGGCTGGACATACGATTCAGCGACGCAACAGTGGAGTAATAGCTATTTGTATGCGGCAGGGGGATCTGGACCTTAATGATCCGACCGGCTAGTGAAGGCGATATTCCGCAGATTGTTCAGATCGGCCTCGATGCGCTTCATCGCGGCTCGATCCCAGGCATGATGCCATCACGGGCACGCATTGAGAATCTGCTGAAACTCGGTGTTTCCACGCAGGACCATTTTTTATGGGTGGCCGAAGAAAATGGCCGCGTAGGGGGAGTGCTGGCCGCACTGGTTCACGACTGTCTGCTCTACGACCGGAAACAGGCAACGATTGTCCAGTTCGAGTGCCGCATCCCTGGCGACGGTATCAGGTTGCTGCGCGCATGCCGGGATTGGTGGCGCCGTCAAGCCAACGTGAAGATGCTGATGATTTCGCTCGAAGCCGACGTTGATCCGCGGCTTGAACGTCTCTGTGAACGCCTCGGGTTCGGGCGCCGTCATCCGATCATGATTATTACGCACTAATTCGGAGAAGTCCTATGGCTACCGCCATTATCCCAATCCTGCAATATGCCGGGCTTGCTGCAGGTGCGTACAGCGTCTATGAAGGGGTTTCCAACAATAATCTAGGCGAAGCCATCCTGGGTGCTGTCTCGATCTACATGGGCGGCGCATCCTTGGGGATGTGGAATAGTTCGGATGCTGCCGTGAACGGAATGGCCGTCGATCAAGCAGGCGCCAATGCGGGCACCGCGACTGCAGATGCGAGCGCTCAACAGGTGGCTGCTAATGCCGATCAGGCGGCATTGAGTGAAGCAGGGTTATCGGGCGGTTCGACGGCGGGGAATCTTGCTGGGGGTGTGGACGCATCCCAGGCTGCAGCCAATGCGGCGGCCAGTACGACGCTTGGAGCAGGACCCATTCCGACGTATGACCTTGCTGCGAACCAAGTCGCAGCCCAGGATGCTGCCATTGGCGGAACGGCTGCTCAGAATGCGGCTGCCGCAGGATCACTTGGATCACTGGGTCCGACGGCCAATCTGGCGCCCATGTCTGCGGGCGATGCTAATGCCGTGGGTGGAAGCACGCTTCCTCCGGTTCCGGATTATACCTTGGGGTCAAAATTACCGAGTACGGCAGGAATGCCAGTTTCTGCAGGAAGCACCAGCACTCCATCAGCGACGGCGCCCGCCAAGCCGGGCCTTATCAGCAATATGATGAAAAATCCTATGGCGCAGTACGCCATGGTCCAGGCCGGTTCGGGTGCGTTGCAGGGCGCGTTCACACCGAATGCCGAAGACGTGGCCAAGTACAATCAGCAATTACAGCAGCAGAACCTCCAATGGCTGCAGCAGTTCTATGCGCCCAACTATGACTTTGGGAACCAGATTCAACTTCCCACCGCGACGGGCAAGCCGCTTACGAACAGTGCAGGCAATCCCGTTTTTCCGACTGCTTCGCCTGCCGCGGCAATGCCGGCAACCGGCCGCGGTCTTATCGCTGGTGCGGCTTCCAAAGCAGCGCTCCCACAGACCATTCCCGTGAGGTAGGTTCGCATGGCACTCATCAAAGACGCACAGAATGCCGAGCCGGATATCATCAGTCTGATGAAGGATCATCCGCTCGACCGCAAGCAGGCCAATCCACAGGAACAGGCTGCCTACAATCGAGTCGTGTTGGCTGGCATGAAAATTCTCTACGATCCGGCCACCCATCCGGGCATCATGGCCATGTTGCACGCGGGTCAGATGGCGCCTGCCAACACCGTCGCCAGGGTGGTGGCACTCATCATCGAACAGATGGACAAGATTTCCAAAAACACCATTCCTACCGAAGTAGTGTTGCCGGCATCGAGCGAATTGCTGATGGACGTGGGGCAATTGGCGGAAAAGGCCGGAATATTCCAGTTTCCTGTGCCGGTAGCATTCAAGGCCATGCAGGCGCTCGTCGTCGCGCTTGCGCAGTATTTCGGGGTCAGTCTTCAGGCGATCCAGGGCCTCGTGAATCAGGCAAACCCGGATGCCTTGAAGAAGCTCGTGCCGGCGCTTCAGAAGCTGGATGGCGTCACACCAGGTTTCAATCAGCCCGTACTCCACTAGGAGCACTTTATGGATCTCGGAATCATCGGGAAAGCGCTGGCCGGAGCAGGCAAGGGACTGGGTGAAGCAAACATGACTGCTATGCGCGCGCAGATCCTTGCGCAGCGCGATGCCGTCCTGAACGGTTATCATACCCAGTCGCAGGAACGCGGCATCCAGGCGCAGGGCGCATTGCAGTCCCAGAAGATTGGTGCCGAACAGTCGATGCAGGGACGCCAATTGGCTACCGAACAGTCGATTGCGGGCCAACATTCGGCGACGCAACTTGCTCTTGGACATATGCAACTGGGTCCCGAAGAACAGAAGGCGCAGGCATTTATGCTGTCTGCTGAAACAGCGGCCCAGAAAGGCGCACTTCAAATCGGTCAGCTCAAGATGCTGCAGAATGCGTGGGGAAGTGTCGTTACCGCCAAGACGCCGGCAGAACGCCAGATGGCGCTCTCGAATTTCAACGAGTTGCGCGGGACGCCCCAGTTCCGTGGTCTCAATATGGGCTTCAATCCGGCAACCGGCACCCCGCTTACGGGTGGTCTCAACGTGTTTACGGGAGGAGTTGTGGCGAGCACACCACCTGTTTCACCGACCACCCCATCAGGGGTTCCGTGGAACGCTTTAGGAATCCCAGGCGTCGGCAATCCGCAGCCAGGTGCCACCACAGGATCACAGGCAGCCGCAGTAGCTACTAACGGCAACGGTTCCTGATGGATACGCAGGATCTTCCAGGAAGCGCTGGGGCGAGCGGCGCATCATCCGTCGTCGCGGCGTCGCCGTCTTCCGGAATCGGTGTGCCAAATGTTTCCGGTGCGCCGCGTGGTACTGGCACACGCGCTCCGTCCAGCGCAGCCGTTCCCGTTAGTGCTCCCGCTCAGAATCTAGGGGATCTGTGGCAGCGAGTTCGAACGTCTCCAAAGTTCCAGTCGCTAGACTCGAACGGTCAGGAGTACATACGGAAGGCATTCTTCAACGACTTCGTGGTGCCCCAGGTTCCACAAACGCAACTTGACCAGATGCGCGCGCAGTTCGATCACGATACAGCTCTCAGCGCTACGGCTGGAGACATCGCCAAGGGTGTTGGCGAATCGGCGCTGAATGCCGTCGGTGAAACGGCTGCAGGGCTGGCCAACATGGTAAATCAGCCGATCAATGCGGCTGGGAACCTCATTGGCCACAATCCTGAATTGCATGCCACTGATCCGTTTGCGTCCGTCGAGCAGAAACTTGAGGCATCCAAAACCCCGATTGCCAGACAAGAAGCGGCTCAATTCAACCTGACGGCGCCCGCTACTTGGACGAAAGGTGGCGCAACCCAGTGGCTGTTCAATACTTTTGGATCCGTAGCACCGCAAGTAGTAATGGCGCTTGCTACAGGAGGTGCGTCGGCGGAAACGCAGGGTGCCGTAGGTGCGGTGACCGGATTTGCACAAGGCTCGCAAATGAGTGGGGATCAGGAACGCGATTACATCCTGCGGACGCCGTCTGCGCAGTTGGCGCAGCACTCAACGCTTTATGCGCACCTGCTAGCACAAGGCGTCCCAGCACCGAAGGCGCGCCAGGCGACAGCGCGCGCCGCGTCCCTCGCGGGGGGTTCAGCGTCCGGAACCGTCTTTGCGCTCGCCGGCGCATTGTCCCAGGCGCTCCTGCACGGACAGTTGCCGGAAGCGCTGGAGTCGACGATCGCCGGGCGTATCGGAACTGGTGTGGCCGGCCAAGCGGGTCTGATGGGTGGTGCGCAGGCTGCCCAGAATGAAGCCACCAACCTTGCAATCGGTGGTAATCGGCCTGTTACGCAAGGTGTCGCCCAGGCTGCCGCAGGGGGTGCGCTTGTCGGTGGGGCATTTGGTGCCATCGGCGGCAAGCCGCAACATGCAGAGGATATCGCCAATAACGTCGTCGCGGCGCCCGATCTCGACACCGCTATTGCTGCCGCTAAAGCGGGTGCGCAGGCAACGTCCCCGAGCGGCCCCAGTGTCAGCCCCGACACCTTGACGCGCTTGGCGCGCGAGCGGCTGGCTGCGCTCAAATCCACAGGCACGGGGGGACGCGAAGCCGAATTCCTCGGTGCCAATCTTGGCAATCTGGAAGCACTCGCCAACTATTACGGGTTAACGCTTGCGGCAAAGCCCGTGCCTGGAGCTCCGTCACCGGAAACTGGCAACGTACTGGGTGGGCACAGTAGCGGTGCGGGCCCGTCTCCGTTTTATCCCGAGGCTGTTCAAGGAACTCCTTATCTTGGCCGGGGCGTCTCGGGCGCCGAACCGATTGAGCCCACCGACCAGGAACAGCACCTTCGGACGGTTGCGCAGGCGGCTGCTCACCAGTACGAAACCCCTCCGGCCGCGCTCGCACCAAAGAGCGCGCCAATTGTTCCACGCGAAACGTCCCGTCGTGGCCTTCCAGCACCCGTCCTGGATGTCACACCGTCCGGCGAAGCGTCTACGGCTACCCAGCGCGCAAAGATCGCGGCTGCCCGCATAAAACTGGGTCTGACGCCGGATATCCAGAATATCCAGGCCAACCATCCCGGATATCCCCGTATTCCGTCACAGGAAAGCCGTGGCGCTGTTCGAGCGGCTACCCCTGACCAAGTAGCTCCCGAGCAGCAAATCGCCCCTCCCGAGCTTCCGGTGCGTGCTGGAAAGGTACGCAGAATCCCCACCTTTATTGACGCCGTCATGCGTGCCGGCGGTCTGTCGATGGCTGACCGGATGGATACCGTCGGGGATACGCAGGGGAACATCAAGATTCCTGGGGTTGGTGCTGGCCACCTTTTCACGAAAAAAGGGATGTCCGTCGACGGGATGGTGGAACATCTGGCCCAACATGGGTGGTTCACCCCTGATCAGGTGGTGAGTGGCCAAGCCTATCGCCTGACTCAAGAATGGATCAAAGACGAAGTCGGCGGTATCCGCCTCCATTACCATCCTAACGACCTCGTCACAAAGATGGATCAGGAGGCGCAAGAACGCTACGAGGAAGACGAAGCGCGCTTCCGGGCGGCGCAGGATGCCCGCGCCGCTACGACGCCTGTGGTAGCGTCTCCTCAAGCGGCAGCAGAGTCTGATCAGACGCCAACGTGGGAACCGGATGTTCCGCCTTATCCGGAGCACGAAGTCGGCGGTCCTCAGCATGAAGCCGACCCATTTGGCGCGCTCACCGACATGGACCTCCGCGCTGTTGGGTACCATAATGCCGATGAGGAAACCAGGGATCTGACGGCACTCTACGCAGACGGGCGCGCACGCCTGGGAAGCGACGAATTTGACGGACTTCTGGAACGGTTGTCGACCACCCATGCGGATGCGTCTGCCGATCAATGGGAGACGCTTGTCCGCGAGGCAATAAACCATGCTGAAAGACCCAGTATTACGCAGACGGTCGGAGAGCGCGGCGAGAATGTCGCGCACCCTATACCAGATCGGAACGCGGCGCCGGCAGCAACAGATGGCGAATATACCCTCCAATCTCCCGCAGTTGCCGCAAATCCCCAAACTCCCCAAAGCGTAGGCACGCAGGCCGATCTGTTCGGCGGCAAAAATGAAACCCAGCAGGCCGTGCTGGATCATGCGGCCGAAATCCGCGCGAAAGAACGCAACGCTCCTCCTTCTGAAGCTGGCCCCGGTGACCTGTTCAATCCGAATGCGAGCAGACAGACGGACGTCGAGGACGTCGCTGGCAAGCCCGTGCGGGTAGACGCAAACGAGAATGTCCCTTTTGCCGGTGGCACAAAGAAAGACGGCACTGTCGTCATCGACAAATCCATCCCGCGGTTCCTAGATGTCGACGGAAAAATAGTCGATGCACACGCGATTCTTGCGGCACACGAAACTGCAGAACGCGCTATGCTGGACGAAGGCTATGAGTATCCGTATGCGCACGAGTTCGGCGGTATTCCTGCGGAGAAAAAAGCAGTCGAAGCCGCAGGTATCAAGTGGGACGACTGGCAGCACATCATCATGCAATACGTTTCCAAGGCCGAGCATGAGAAAAATCCGCAGATCGCGCCAGACCTCGATCCGCGTCCGTATACCCAGGGCAAGAATACGCCGCTCGAAGCGAAGGACGAACATGAAGTGCTGGCTGCCACGCATGCTGACAAAGATGGTGCTACCGAGAATCCCGAAACTTCGATCCAGGATGTAGGCGAAAAGATCGGAGGCGCACGCAAAGATCTATCCGAATCAACGGGCGCCAGAGTTTCTTTACCCGGAAAGTCGGAACCAGGATGGCGCAAGCGCTATCAGGTATCTGAGATTGCGGGGAGCATGCAACCGGGAGAAAAAGGGCGCTGGGTAGTCCGTGATCTGCGCCAGGAAGATTGGAAGGGACAGCCGCGGCAAGTTGGCGAGACATTCGCCACGCGGGAGGAAGCCGAAACCGCGATTCCTCTTATGGCCGTTTCCCGCAATCATGTGGTGCGCGCGGTCAATACGCCAGACGGCTTGAAGTGGGAAATCTGGCGGAAAATTGCGGCCCACAAAGTCATCAAAATAGTCGATCAGGCCTTCGATACGCGTGAAGACGCGATGCGCTACATGGCACAGCATGCCACGCATATCATCGACACAAAGACGAGTTTCGGCGAGGAGATATTGCCGACGCCAAGCACGGTTGAACGGGAAGGACCAGTTCGCCGCGAAGGAAATGTCACTGGCCAGAATTTTGTGGACACCTACGGGTTCCGTGGCGTCGAGTTCGGTAACTGGGAAAATCAGGGAGACCGTCAACGGCTGATGAATCACGCCTATGATGCGCTCGGGGATCTCGCAGAAGTATTGAAGATTCCGCCGCGCGCTCTCAGCCTGGACGGTGATCTGGCATTGGCATTCGGTGCGCGTGGACATGGCCTTAATGGCACACGCGCCCATTATGAACGCGACTATGGCGTCATCAATCTCACGAAGATGAAAGGCGCCGGCAGTTTGGCACACGAATGGTTTCATGCGCTCGACCATTATCTTGGGCGTCAGGACACGAAGGCCAGCAGTGAACGTGTGCAAAACGAACGTGGCGACACCGTTTTCAAAGCCAGCGGGCGCGAAGGAGATTTCGTAAGCCACGGTTTCTCGCATAGCAATTCAGGAGTGCGTCCTGAATTGCGAGAAGCATTCAACAATGTCATGAACACCTTGTTCAAAAAAGGGGAGAATTTCGTAGAAGACACGGAACAGGCCGACCGGTTCGTCGGGCGCGCACGCGCGGATGTGGAAAAGAAACTGGCGCAGATGCGCGCAAGTCTGGCGGAGCAGAAAGACCCGCGCATATGGAAACGCAGCAATAAACCCGCCAGCGCCGAACAATTGTCGGAGTTCGACGAAATCGCAAAACGTGTTGTGGCTGGCGAATTCCTCAATAACGAATGGCGCAATGTCGATGCAAAGAGCAAGTCGCGTATGCGCATGGCATCTGGACGCTGGACTAATGACGCGCTTGAAAAATTGAGCGCGATTTATAAGGCGGTCCGCGGGCGCTCCGGATTCGACTCAACAAATCGAAGTGGCATCCTGGATGATCTGCGATCGTCAATGAACCTTTACAGCGCACGTCTTAAAATGCTCGCCGATGCGCAGAAAGGGGAAGTCAGAACGAAGACCGTTCCTACTCAATATGCCATGGATGCAAAAGAGATCGACCAGGGTCGTGCATCCGAATACTGGACATCTCCGCATGAGATGGCGGCGCGCGCATTCCAGGCGTATATCGAAGACAAAATCAAAGAAGGGGGCGGCAAGAGCGATTTTCTGGTCTATGGAAGCAATAGTTCCGTACCGACACCATGGGGATGGAAACGTCCGTTTCCTCATGGAGAAGAACGTGTGGCGATCGATAATGCCTTTGACAAATTGGTGCAGACAATCAAAACCCGCGAAACGCCGCAGGGTGTAGCGCTCTTTTCCTTGGCCGACGAAGCTGCCAACAAGGGACCGCGCACGCATGGCGTTCCGCCAGATGCGAAGGAAATCCACGCGTTCTCGGACGCCGATGCCATTAAGGCAAATCCCGACTATGCCGCCGCGAAGTCCGGAGATCCGCAAGCGGCGATCCGGCTGGTTCGAGACTTGGTTCCGGATTCTAATATCGCCGATGCCGAACGATCGTTCGGTAAGGACGTCATCTATGTGCCGGTAGTAAGCAGCGAAGCTACCGGGCATAACCAGATTCCCGTCGCGCTGGCTGAATATTATGCAGCGAAAACTGGAGCCGAAACTTCCGTCGGCGATATCGTGCAGGCGAATAAACCCCATCATACGGGAGCTGGCCCGATGGAACGGCTGGCTGCGCGGCCGCTGTTTGCCGGCCACGTTACGCGTGGTGCGCGATACGTTCTGGTCGACGACGTTTCGACAATGGGTGGCACTCTTGCGGAACTGTCTGATCATATCCAGTCCCAGGGCGCAGAAGTCGCCGGGACCGTCACGCTGGCAAACGCGAGCCGAAGTGGTAAAATGGACGCCGGTCGTCATCAGATAGCGGAGATCGAGCGCAGATATGGAAACGAAGTCCGCACCAAGTTCGGAATCGAGCCAAAAGCACTCACCCGTGACGAGGCGACCTATCTCCTCGGGTTTAAAGATGCTGACGCGCTCGGAAATCGAGCAACTGCAGCGCAGCGCCAAAGAGTCGAGCGCTTACGCGCGAAAGGAATTCAGGAAGGATCTGGCCAAGAAGTAGGCCAGAATGCCATCGCCGATGAGCCGCAACCCAACCCTCCCGCGGTCCCTGAAACAAACGCCACCCGGCTCCTGCGGCAAAGCATCGAAAAAGCGCTCGGACGTTCTATCCCGGAAGGCAGCTTCACCGAAGTTCGTGGAGTGTCTGACGCACGCCAAACCCTCGCGCACACCGTAAACGAGATGTTCGGCAAGAAAGTCGTATTTATCGAGAACCACGTTCCCGACACCATCCGGTTCAATGGAATGGTGGCGCACGGCGACCGCAGCATGATCTTCATCGACAACAATACCCAGCGTCCGTTCCATTTCGTGGTAGGCCATGAATTGCTGCATCTCATGCGCAAGGACCGTCCGGATCTCTACAACCAGATTTACCGCGCCGCACTGGACGAGATGAAGCCGGAAGCAGTCGCCGGTTTCCGGCAGAGCGCTGACCTGGCATATAAGCGCGCGGGTCTCAAGTTATTGCCGCAAGACTCTTTGCACGAAGAAATGATCGCCAATTTTGTCGGCGATAACTTTGGCGAGAAGTCGTTCTGGGACAGATTGGCGCAGAAAGTTCCTGGCGTCGTTGCGCATTTCGCGCGTATGGCGCGCGACTATGTAGTTGGGCTGCTGTCCCGCGCGAAAGGATACGGCTCAAATTCCTACTTCGGCGACCTGGAACGCATGCGTGATGCCGCATCGGACGCGCTGAGTCAGTATGCGGACGCCCATGTAACGGCGGCTCATGACGATTCGGTAGGTGTGCCGGACAACGAGATGCGTCTTCAGATCGATGATCCTGAAGATGACGAGGATCTGCGCGATACACTTGCGCATTTTCGCGTCCCAAGTGATGCGGAAGTCAAGTTGACGCCCAAGACGCGCACGGAGGCGGTCAATCTGTCGGGCCCGAGTAAGGCAGCCGGCGACCGGGCTGCTGCGGCAACCCGCGAAAAGACGATGCCGGACTGGGTGCGCAAAATGCCGCCGGAAACCCAGGAGGCACTTCGGAAGTCGGGTGTCTGGATACAGAAAAAGCCGCTCCTGCAGCGCTTCAATGAGGCTAAACAGGATGCCGGCCTGCGCATCCTTCAGGGTACATTGGATCAATTTGCACCCGTTCTAAAGCGCATCGGGAAATATCCCTATCAACTGCTGCGTCTGGCGTCTTCGTCAGATGCCGGCCTGGAAGCCTCACTATTCGGCGGCTTGCTCCATGTGGCAGATAATGGGGCGGTAAGCATCGATACGAGCAAGGCTGGTCTCCTAGAACGCCTGAAGCCATTACGCGGGGAAACCGACCGGTTCCTGTCGTGGATTGCCGGAAACCGCGCATCGGTCCTCCAAGCCGAAGACCGTGAACACCTGTTCGGTGATACCGATATCGGCGCCCTTCAGGCGCTCAACAGAAAGGTGCACGCGACCGACAATTTCCCTGATGGCACGGATGGTGCTAATCGGCCGGAAATTTACGCATCCGTGCTGAAGGATTTCAACGAATTCGGGAAAGCAATCCTGGATATCGCCGAGAAGGACAATCTCATCGATGGCACTTCGCGTGCCAAATGGGAGCGCGAATTCTATGTGCCATTTTATCGAGAAGCCGACGATGGTCGACCGAAAAGTCCGGGCAATCTCTCGGGTATGGTCAATCAGTATGCCTTTAAGCGTCTCACGGGCGGCGAGAATGTCCTGCATGATCTCCTGGCCAATACGGTGCGCAACTGGTCGCATCTGCTCAATGCGTCGCTGAAGAACCGGGCTGCCGCAGAAACGCTTGCGCGCGCCGAAACGCTGGGGGCTGCGCATCGCGTGGATGCTCCAGAAAAAGGATCAGTCTGGGTTCTGGGTCATAAGCTCGAAACTATCCCGGAAGGCAAAAAGTACGTCGAAGATGGGGAAACCAAAGTTTCCGACGGAAGCGCAACGGTGCTCACGCACGGGCAGATCCACTACGTTATTGATGATCCGCTCATCTATGATGCCGTCACGGCACTCGAACAAACGCCATTCGGCGGACTCCCCATGAAGATTCTGGGGTGGTTCCGACATGCGCTGACCGTGGGCACCACCGCCAATCCGGTGTTTCGTGTGCGCCATACCATACGGGAACAGATCACAGCGCTTGCCTCGAACCAGACCACCTACAATGCCGTCCAGAACTGGATCGACGGGTTCCGGTATTCGTCGCGGGATAACCCGGAGTACTATCGGATGCTGGCGGGGGGCAGTTTTTTCAGGATGGGCTACGACCTGGGAGATGACCGCGGCAAATATGTAAAGCTCCTGCTCAAAAATCACATTGATCCCAAGAGTGTCGTGACGAAGCCAGAACAGGCCATGGCCACGCTGGATAAAGCGTGGGACTGGTGGAAGGAAGTCGGCGAGCGGTCAGACTCGATCACACGCGCCAATCTCTACCGACAGACCTACGACCGGCTTATCAGTCAAGGTGGAAATCCGGACGATGCGCACCTGGAAGCCTCGTATGTCGCGCGGGATGCGATGGATTACGGGCTGCACGGCAAATGGGCAGCCATCCGCATGATCACGCAGGTAGTTCCGTTTATGAATGCGCGGATGCAGGGACTTTACAAGCTCGGGCGCGGCGCTGCGGACGATCCCAAGCGTTTCGGGGCCGTGGTGGGCGGCTTGACGCTAGGCACCATCGCGCTCGCGCTCGCCTATCGAAACGATCCGGACTATCAGCAACGCACCGAATGGGACCGGAATAACTACTGGTGGTTCAAGGTAGGCGACAAGGCTGTGCGCATCCCGAAGCCGTTTGAACTGGGTGCACTTGCCACCGTCGTTGAGCGCGCGACCACTACGGCACTCAACGGCTTCGATCCCGAAGACCGGGAACGGTTCGTGAGTCAGTTGATTCCGATCATCGGTTCCCAGCTCAATATCAATCCGGTTCCCCAGGCGCTGTGGCCAGCGCTTGAAGTATGGGCAAACAAGAACGTCTTTTTCGGTGGACCCATCGAAAACGAACATGACCAGACGCTATCCAAGGCCAACCGAATTGGTCCCAACACCACTCCGTTTGCGCAGTTGGCAGGAAAAGCCGGGATTCTGTCGCCAAAGCAGATTGATTTTCTTGCCTACGCTTATTTCGGATGGGTAGGTTCAATCGCCGTGTCGGCGCTCGATGTCGCACTGCGGCCCATGATGGGACAGCCGGAACAGATGCCGCAACGACTCAACGATTATTTTATGGTTGGCAATTTCGTGAAAGACCTTCCGGCACGCCAAAGCCGTTTTGTCACGCAATTCTATGACCACCTGAAGGGAATCAACCAGGCGATGGGAGACTTGCGCGCGGCCCAACAATCCGGGAATGCTGATGAAATGCGCAATGCGCTGAGGGGGGCTGAAGGGGAACGGTTGCGTCTTCGTCCAGAATACACCATGGCGAGCCGGGCGATGTCACGGATTGATACTCAGATGCGTCTCGTGCAGATGCGCAGCTCACTTTCGGCGGACGAAAAACGCCAGATGCTGGATCGTCTTTATGCGGAGCGCAATGCTATTGCCAGGGAAGTGGAGGGATTGCGCGCCAAAATGCTCAACCAGTGATCCACTGCCAGAGGCCATAAGTGGTCTGCAGAACGATCATCGCGAAGTAGTAAATCATGAGCAGCCCCATGAAAGCGCGCCCCATCGCAGACAGTTTGAGTTTGGTAGCGTATGGAATGCGCTCGATTGCTACGGCGATGGCAATCACAGCCAGGACGGCGCCGACGAACCAGAGTGCTTCAGGATGATAGGGGCCGTAGCTTGCGCTTGAATGCCAAGGGTTGTCTGGATTCATCGGTTTATCGTAATGCTACTTGTGTCGCCAGTAAACCATACTTGACCAATCTTTAATGTAAGGGGAATTTCATGCATCTCCCATCTTTGCTTACGCATGCGCCGTTTTTCTTGTTGATGAGCCGTCCCAAGACACCGGAGGACGAAACCAACAGACCGAAACTCAACGTCACCCGCATTGTAGAGTCCATCATCATCGTGGCGCTCACTACGGGTGCCCTCAAAGTTACTTCGATCGATGCGTTGGCGACGAAAGTTTCCGACCTGCAGACCATGGAAAGACAGCGGGAAGTAGGAGACCTGCAACGGGCGGCTGCCTTGGAATCGCAGATTGACCGGATTCACCGCGACATCAGCCGAATTCGCAAAGACGTTTACACGCGTCGCGCCAAGTGATGATCCTTTCGCAATATGGATTGCGGGTCCTGAAGTCGGCGGAAGCGTGCGTGCTGTACGTCTATCTCGACGATGCCGGTAACCTGACGGGCGGCTATGGACATCTATTTGCACGAAACAGTGGCGTAAAGGCTGGAGATGCTCTGACGCAAGCGTGGGCAGATACCACCCTTGTATCCGATTCCGGAACGGCAGAACATGCCGTTATCCAATACACGCCTCCTGGCGTAATATTCAATCAGAATCAATTCGACGCAATGACCATCTTCGCGTACAACGTCGGGGCGGCTGGCTATGAGACGTTCGTCAAGAACCATATGCAGTTGCCGACATGGCGGTTCGACGTGGTACGAGGACTGCCACAATGGGATCACAAAACCGTCAACATTAATGGAGTCATGGTGGCGGAAGATGACGCGGGCCTGATGAACCGCCGCGTCAAAGAGTGTGCCGTATGGTGTGGTGTACCATTGGCAATCCAATAGCAGGAGGGTAACGTGAAGCAACTGACTGTCTTGTCCGTCTTGGTGGGCGCCGCATTCGTGCTACTTATGGTACTAGGATGGCTGGTATATCTCGGTAAGGCACCAGCCGAAACGCTCGTCTCGGACATCCAGACTGGCCTGGGCGCGATCGTCGGGATCATCGGCGCATTTCATCTCGGGACCTTTTTTCGTCCCACCTCTGGCAATCCACAATCAGGAGAATCTTCCAAATGAACATGAGATCCGTCTTGGCCGTCGTCGTGGCATTAGCGCTCGGAGCATGCACGACACTTTCGGGAACGGCACCTACGCCGGCTCAGCAGGTTGCAACAACCCAGGCTCTGTGGACGCAGAAATGCATCGTGTGGTCCAGCATGCAGCCGTTTGTCACGAAAAAACTGGCTACCATGGCTCCAGCAAGCGTGGAGAAAGTGATCATTGCGGCCCACGCGCTCGATGCCAGTTGCGCCACGCTGCCAGCGAATCCCCAGCAGGCGGTCATTTCCATGACTCAGGAGCTGACCACCATCTCAATCCTTGCAGCTATCCCGGAGACAAACCCATGAGCGAAGTAACCTCCTCAGCGCCATCGGTGGCGATCGATCCGAATGCCGTAGGAAACGCGGCATTGACGACTGCAGAACAGTTGCTGCCACTCGTAATCGATGCTATCAGCGCAGGCTCGGCGGCCACGAATGTCCAGGATTCCATGATCGCCATGGTGGCAACGATGCTGCCAACCCTCATCCAGAGTTTCGGCATGCAATCTTCGCAACTGCAGCGCCTGTTGAGCGTGACCTACGCCAAAATTCAGGAAAACCAGGCTGCGATGGATGCAGTTGCCGCGGCGCGCGGGATCGTTGTGCCGACACCGGTCCCGATCCCATGAGCATCGGTGCGCTGGTGCATCTCCCGATTGTGCGATTTCTGGTTATCCTGATAGTCATCGATCTTATCGTTGGTGCGTTCGTCTATAAAAGCTGGCGTACACCCACCAAAGGGCCAGACGACGGATGGGTGACCGTTTTCGCTATCTGGATGTACGCGGGCGCGCTTGCAGTCGAGGTATTCGCTGTCGTCGCTTGGGCGCTCATTGCCGGCATTCTTCACTTCCTCTGACCCCCGATGAATCTTATCGACGCAGCGCGTCTCTGTGAGGCGGCCTACGGAAATACATCATGGACGCCGGCAACCCCTGCACCAGTCCCGTGGAACTCGTGGGTCAATGTCGACGGCATTGTCGGTGCCCTGTGGTCGTCTCCCGGAATGTCGATCCTGGCGCTCCGTGGGACGACCGATACCGAAGATCTGATACGGGATATCGATGCAGTCCCGATCTCGGTACCGGGGTTGGGAGATGTCCACAGCGGCTTCTATGCGGGCATAGACGCATTTTTCGCTACCGTGCAGCCGCTTCTAACTGGAAGCGTGGTTGTTAGCGGGCACAGCCTGGGTGCAAGCCGGGCGGTCCTCTTGGGCGCAAAGCTCTGCCTAGCTGGAAAACCTCCGGCTCAGATCCTGGGCTTCGAGCCTGCCAAGGTAAGTGCCGATGCCGTCCTAGGACAACTCCTGGGCAATGTGAACGTGCAGCTCACCAAAAACGGGGGCGACATAATTCCTGACCTGCCTGAAGGTCTGGATTATCGCCATCCGGTCGTGCTGGAACTCATCGGAGTGCCAGCACTACCTAATCTGGTCGACCATGAGATCGCCAATGTCCTTCGCTCGCTGGGCGGTTAGACTCCCTACGGACGACGCATATCCGATTTCAGGACAGCCGCATTTGTCTCAGAGGCCGATGTTCCGGTATCTCCGGGTCCGGTGATCTTTGTATGCGGAAAGATCGACGGGTTTGCTTTGATGGTGCTGCGGAAAAAACTCCCTTTGCTGCCGGCATTCATCAGCGCTTGATGGGTTCCGGAATCCACGTTGGCATAGTGATAAATGGCGCCTGATTTGAACTGAACGGCCAAGGTAGCGCTCGTCGGATCGTAGCCAACTGCGGAGATGGAACCGCTCGTTACGGGATTCATTGCGATGAGAGTCATGAGGTTCCCTCGATCCAGCCGGCGTCTGCGAGTGCCGGCGATACTTGGTCATATGCACATTGCAGCCGCCGATCCAGTTCCGACCATATGCCTGGGGACCGACGACCTCGTGCCCGGTAGCCGCGGCGCCAACTGCGGATAGTGCGCGGGTCAACATCCAGGGCGTCTGCCCACCGCAGGTCCGAGCGCATCTGGGCGAGCCGACACCAGGCGGCGACGCATTCCCGGAAATATGCCCATGGCACCCTCGCAAACTGCGGCCGCGCCAACTCCAGAATGCGTGCCACGCAATCCAGTTTCTGAGTAGTGGAGTCAACGGTGTGGCGCCCGACAACCATAACTAATTCGTCCGGTTTTAATTCACGGAATACAATCCGCAGGATCAACCCCGCTTCTGCGGCATTATCGTAGGGATCTCGCCGTTCGACCTTTAGTCGCACGCTTCCTCCACGCAGATTTGCTACGGCATTGCTCACCTTGCAGACGGGCGGATAGCCAAATGCCCAGGCGACCGCGTCATCTACACTCCGAAACCTAGCGGCGCCGCGGCACGAACAGGGCGCAGTTGTCCGCACTTCGATGGGGGTAATGCAGGACCGATCGAACACAGATATATTCTCCTCGTTCGTTGTCGAGACGATTCCAACTGCAACGTCCACACCCGCTCCGGAAAAAACGATCAATCTGTTCCCGCCGCTCCTTTTGGCGTGCCGGTTCACAAAACATCCATCGTCTCAGATCGACCAGGTTAGCCACTCCCTAATTTAGCCGCGTTTCCGCTCGCTGAAAATAGCCGCCGCGCGCTCCTGGACGGCATTTCTGACGTCCGATTTCACCCGTTCCAGCGCCTTATTCCGTGCTGCGCGAGACGGTAGTCCTGCAATCCTGCGTGCAATGGCCTCGATGCGCGCGCTGATTCGGCCCATTGCCAGCGACTCGATGTGATCGCGGACAATGTTGACCCACTCCGGCGGACAGTCTGCCCAGGATTTCGTACCCTCAACGATTGCTATGGCCCACTGACGGGGCCATTCCAGCGATCGTGGCGCATCAGATCTTATCATTCACCCACGCGATCGCAACGCGCGGCCCATCCATCAGAGCGATTGCGACAAATCCGACCATCAGGCCGCATGCAAAAACCGGCAAGAAGGAGAGGCGTCGCAGAATCGTAAACCATGGGGACCAACCGTTTTTCACATTCTCCGGCCAACGCCACCACGATTTAACATTCACCGCGACCTCCTGACTTTTTCAATCTCGATGTCGATGGCGTACAAGACCTTCACGAGTTTCCGTTTGAGTCTCGATAATGCCAGGTCCATCCCTTTTACATCGATCACGCGCGTCCGTTCCTGTTGCTCGTCGTAAAACTCGAAATCGGCCTCGACGATGCAGATTTTCTGCTCGTTGATGATGATCTCGTATCGTGGATGGACACGCAGCATGCTGATCTGGCCGGCGCGTTCGAGCAATTTGAGCTCGCGGTATCGAGCGGCTTCCGCCCGGGAGCCGAAGAGATAGCCGTCAATGCTTTCGCGCCTGGCGTGGTATTTGTTGCGCATTTGTCAACCTTGTCGCATTGGTTTGTAAACTTTGGCGATGTGATTTGACAATGTGAACGGAATTTTGGCAATCAACGCGGAAGCAGCCTTACGAGACGGGGAACCACTGGATTTCGTCCGTGATATTTTCCCCTCACCCGCAAACCATTCACGGCCTGAACCGCATTGTTTTACGCGTTCGCGTATTCGCTGCTGAGCAGTCCCGTTGAAGGCAGCCGGCTTATATCCGGGTGTACCGTAGCCGTTGAAATCAATTCCGCCGACTTTCGCTATTTTTCCGGCCATCGGCATCAGCGCCGGTACGTCGCCCCACAAGTGAAATGATCCGAAATTCCAGCGCGAGCGGCCCACCCATTCCTGCGCACCGCGCACATTCTCGACAACCATCGGAATATGACGGCCGGCGGCCTCACATGCTTCGCGCTGGATGCGGAAACAGGCATCGAACAACGCAGTCAGTTTCTTGCGTTCCTCGGGATCGGCCAGGATGCGCCGACGTTTTTCTTTTCCCTTCGACCACGGCATGGCCATGTAACTGAAGGACTGACAAGGTGGTGACGCGACGATCAGATCAGCGTCCTTGAACTGCGAACCATGCAACGTGAGCACGTCCTGCAGAACAAGTTGCGCGGGGTATCGTTGGTCGCCGTAAATGTGGCGTTCGATGTCGAACCCCACTACGAACCATCCTTCCGCCAGCAATCCCTCTGTCCAGCCGCCCAAGCCTGCAAAAAGGTCTATAGCGAGCGGTTTGCTCATAACGCATGCCCTCCTATTCATTCCTCGTCGTAGAAATGGCGGCAGTTATTGAGACGGTCCCACCATTTGCCATACATATTTTTCACACCAACCCAGTTAGTTACTCCCGAGTTGGTTCCTGGAAATGTTTGAATCTGATCGTCCCTCAGAGCAACTGGTATATCGATGGGTCCGCAGCCGGGAGCAGGCATATCCTTCCTAATCACAATCTCACCTGCATAAAATGGCCGTTCTGTCATATTGCCTCCGGTTGCAACGATTCAACCACTAACGATTCCCGTCTCCGGCTCAACAGATGCGTGTGCTGCCCGCACAGATACCGGCAGCGGTTTCCATCCTGCGCCCGAAATCGGAGAATTGCGGGGCGCGAGCAGCGCCCGATCAGGCTGCAATATTGATCGCAGGTGAATGAGTCGGATTTGAGTTTCGGCATAGTCAATCCTTGACCTCGCGCCAGAGACGCCCGTCAACGCTCCTAAACTCGATGGTTGTCGGCTGTGCGTCTGGCACCCACAATACCTCCATCTGCCTTTTGGGCTTTTTCTTCGCTTTCTTGGTTTGACAAAACACTTCCGGGTGATTCTCGATCACCCATTGAAGTGTTAACGAGATTGCTCTGTCCATTGCTGCACGACGTTGATCGCGCGTCATCCCTTTGCCGTTGTCGATCTCGAAGTGGCACCTTGAGCTGATTGTGCGCCGGCCCCTCGTGAAACGCGACGGGACGTCCAAGTCGCCCTCGCGCACTCGGTTAGAGCCGGCGCAACTTATTGTGCCTTCGCCTCCGGCTACGGCACGCCGCGGCCGCCCTGCGGTCGAGCCGCGCGCGCTTTCGGCGCGCGCGAAACGCTCGCCCTGG
>JAJYEK010000110.1 GCA_021785795.1 Pseudomonadota bacterium | reverse complement strand
TCCGATCTCGTGCGCTGTCCAGTCTCACAACATCAAACCAATGCCGGGAAAACAATCGGACAGAACCGGAGACCGCGGCTTCTGGACCATCCGGATGAACCCCCTGCAAGCCCGTCAATCCGCGCGCACTTCGACAGAATCACAATAAACGGGATCACCTGTTTGAGTCTGCGGATGAATGAGTGCGCGCAGGCGCTCCGCGCCGACCGGCTCTTCTTTTAACAGCGGAACCACCGCGTAGCGGACGGCATATTGCTTTGCCACCGCATGGATTTCCTGTAGTTCGCTTACAGCCCTCTGCCGCAGCAAGGGGGACTTGACAGAAGCGACAGCCACACTGGTATTGATGATCCATGCCCAGGGTTCGATGCCCGCGCGACGCAAATCCGCCTGCAGATGGGCGGCCTCCAGCACGGGTGTCGTCTCCGCCAGTGCCACAACGAGAACCTTCGTTTTCTTCGGGTTCTGCAACTGCATCATGGGTGTTGCGAGAGACATGCCGCTATTGCCCATCTGGCGGGTCATTTCACGATGATAAGCACCCGCGGCGTCGAGCAAAAGCACAGTGTGTCCGGTCGGCGCGGTATCCATCACGACGAATTTCTTGTCCGCGTCATGAAGGACGCGCGAGAACGCCTGAAACACGGCAATTTCCTCGGTGCAGGGGGAGCGCAGATCCTCTTCCAGCAGGGCACGGCCCTGCGCATCGAGTTGGGCACCCTTCGTCGCCAGCACGTGCTGGCGATAGCGCGCGGTCTCGGCCTGCGGATCGATCCGGCTTACGGTGAGGTGATCCAGGGAGGCATTCAAGGTTTCGGTCAGGTGAGCCGCCGGATCCGAGGTGGTCAAATGCACCGGCAGGCCGCGACGGGCGAGCTCCACTGCGATGGCTGCCGCCAGCGTGGTCTTGCCAACACCGCCCTTGCCCATCAGCATCACCAGCCCCTGTCCACCGGCGGCGATGTCGTCGACCAGATCCGCCAATCGGGGCTCGTCCACGGTGATGGGTGCGTCGCCACAGACCTGAAGCGGTGATGGCGCGTCCGTCAACAACTGACGTAACGCGTCCAGGCTGACCAGATTGAACACCTTGAGAGGGATAGAGTCGCGAGGCAGTTTCTTCAAGCCTTCGGGGATCGCGTTCAGTGCCGCCTGTTCCCGTTGCAAGAGAGCGGCGGCCAGCGGATCACCGACAGCTTCGGCAGCCGGCAGAATGCCATTTATGACGAGATACTGCTGCGCAAAGCCAATGGCCGCGAGCTCTTCCCGGGTGCGGGCCACTTCGCGCAGGGCGGCCTGCTGGGGGCGCGCGACCAGCACGAGCCGCGTCAACAAGGGACTGGCCAAGGCTTCGACCGCCGCCTTGTACTGAATGCGCTGCTTTTCAAGGCCCGCAAGCGGGCCAAGACACGAAGCATCGCCTTGGCCCGCCTCCAGGAAACCGCTCCAGGCGCCGGGCAGCTGCAGCAAGCGGATGGTGTGACCCGTAGGGGCCGTATCAAAAATGATGTGCTGATAGGTTCCGGTCAGCGTGGGGTCGGTCAAAAGGGCTGTAAATTCGTCAAAGGCCGCGATCTCTGTTGTACAAGCTCCGGAGAGCTGTTCCTCAATACTCGCGACGACGGCTTCCGGCAACACACCCCGCACCGGGCCGACAATACGCTGACGATAGGCCCCGGCGGCCGCCTGCGGATCGATTTCCAGCGCATCCAGTCCTTGTGCCCCGCTGACCGGTGTGATCGTATTGCCGATGGTCTGGCCGAATACCTGACCGATATTGGAGGCTGGATCGGTACTGACAAGGAGCACCCGCCTGCCCTGCTCCGCCAGATGGACGGCGGTGGCACAAGACAGGGACGTCTTGCCAACACCGCCTTTACCGGTGAAGAACACAAAACGCGGCGGCTCTTTGAGAAATTGCATGACGCCCCGTCCCCTCAGCCGCAGCAGCCGCCTGAACAACATCCCGGCGACTTGTCTTCGGGCGCGGACTGCGTGATATCCGCCCAGCGCGCGAGCTCGGCACGACGCGGATAACGACCGGCCAGGGCCACCGCACCGTCGACCAGGATCAAGGGCAAGGCGTCTTGTCCCGAACGCTCAAGGAACTCCTTGACGCTGGCGTTCTCCGCGAAGGCCATGGGCTGCTGGGCGAGATTAAAGCGCTCGATACGGGCGCCGTTGCCCCTGGCCCACTCCACGTCGGCTGCGAAACTCACCAACGCCTGATCGACCTCGACCCCGCACACGCCAGTACTGCAACACAGAGCCGGATCGTAGATTTGAATGGTTTTCATAAGTTGACTCCTCACTGTTCCAGAGTGACGCTATCGTGCGTTATGCCACGCGCTCGCCAATACTATCGAGGGCCGCCTGCAGGCGGCCACGATCCGGCTCGAGGTCCGCCCGGGGTAAAGCCAGAAAGGCCTCTATGCGCCAGCGGATGATTCGATAGGCATCGCGAAACGCCTTATCCTTCTCCGCCTCACTGCCGGTTGCGTGCGCGGGGTCATCCACGCCCCAATGGGCGCGCAGAGCAGGCCCCATGTAAGCAGGACAGGTCTCGCCTGCGGCACTCGCACAGAGCGTGATGACGATGTCTGGAACGAGGGGAAGGGCCTCCCAGGATTTGCTGTGCAGACCACGGGTCGCGATGCCTTCGCGCTCCAGGAGCGCGAGGGCCCGCGGATGCACAAAACCGGTCGGGTGACTGCCTGCGCTCATGGCCTGAAAACCCGGCGGCGCCAAATGCCGGAAAACGGCCTCAGCCAGAACGGAGCGGCAGGAATTGCCGGTACACAGAAAAAGAATATTCATGGGTTTGCGTTCCACGGAGACCATAGTGATCTCCTTCAGAAAGGGGCTTGGCGCAATAAAGCACCGGTCGGGATGTCCGGCACAGCATTCCGCCGTCAAAAAGGCGATCAGATCCTGTACGAGGGCAAGCTGCGCCCGGTAACGCTGGAATCGCCCCTCGGCGGTCACAGTCAGTAGTCCCGCATAGGTCATTTCCTTTAAGTGAAAAGAGGCCTTGTTGGATGCCAGACCCAACGCGGCCCCGATCTGCCCGGCGACCAACCCTTCCGGGCTTTCGCGCACCAGCAACCGATAGATATCGAGCCGCACCGCGGAGGAAAAGGACTCGAAGATGCGGATAGCCTGTTCTTTCTCCATTGCTCAAGACTACATGAGATATTGATATAATGTCAAACGGGCGGTGATGAGGATAAAGGCGCGCAATCCGCCGACAGCCAAATGGCCGTGGCCGCCCCACCTAAGGGTCGAATCCTCTCTCCTCGAATCCTTGTGATTCGCGGGGTTTCCTCAGGGAGGGAGATCACCCGTCCCTGAGGATGCCCGCGCGTCTACCCCGGTAACACACCGTTATTCGGGTGAGATCGATCCGGCATTTCTCCGATCGCCGGCCACAGCAAGCCTGGCCTCGTCATGGGTCATTTCGAGGGTGCCCAACGACTGGCCCCGTATCTCGGGAATCACCGGCACGGTCAGGAACACTTCGGCAAGGGAAACTCAAGGACCAACAGACCGAGCGTCGAGGGTAGTCAGAGCCTGACCAGCACAAGGGCAGAATAAAAGCATTGATCGCCGCCCGGTCTTCCCCGCCGCCGAAATACCGTGACCCAGGCCACGCACACTGGCGGGAAAAACCTCCGTCGGCAGACGAATCCCCACAGGAAACAGTTCGGGCGTACTGACCACATGGGTCAAGCACCATAGAGGTCGTCCATGGCGCGGGGCGTTCCGACTGGATCGCCTGCGGGCCCGTCCTGGCAGATGGGCTGATCGCGCCTGCCCGCACATCCATCCTGCCGGAAACCACGCGGCACCCGCGAGGCTACGCGCCTTCACTTCGCTTGCCACAAAACCCCGCATCGGTTGCGCCGCGACAAACCCGAAACGGTGTGCGCGCCAGACAGGCCGCCAAGAGGCGATGGAACGCAAGAACGCAGGGCCACAGACCGTGGCACCTTCCGTGACGGACCTCCCCGCGGCCGAACCTTTCGTCGGCTTGCGCCAACGCGGGACAAGGGCCGGTTTAACACACCCACATTCTGCGGGCTGCGGCAAACCGGGATCGTATCCGCGTCATGCCGGCGGCAAGATCGCGCCGGGCATCCAGGGGACGCGCGGCATCAATGTTTTGTCTGATCGCTTTTCGATTGCAGCCGCGCGGCGATGCCTTGCAGCAAACCCGCGGCCAATCCGGCAAGCAGTGCCGTTTCGTGGCGCAGGGTCTCCTGCCCTTTCTGCACCTGGCTACGGGCTGTCGTCGTCAGCGTCCTGGACAGCTCTGCAAGCGCATCCCTTACCCGCTCGCTCACGACGGAACCGCTGCTGCGCGCGTGCTCGGCCAGTTCATTGAACGTGGATCGGACGGCGCCCTGGGTATTGCGCGCAGCGTCCTGCAGGGTTTCGGCGAATAGTGCCTGCAGGGTGGCAAGATCGTCGGCCGCCCGCCTCAATCCCTGTTGCGAGAAGTCCTTTGTGCGCCCGGCGGCTTCCATGATAGCGAGCTCCGCGGCTTCCGCGGCGCCTGCGAGGGCCTCATCCAGACCGCGCATCGCCTCTTTAAGCGCCCGGGTACCCGCGTCACCCAGAGGGACAACACCTTCACGGGCGCCCTGGATGACCGCGGTCATCACATGCCGGAAAGCATTGATGTCCAGATTGCCGTGCCTGAGCGCATCTAGCGTGATCGCGCGCACCTGCGCTGCGATCGTTGCCGGATCGGTGATGAATACCTCTTGCACCCGCTGCTCGATTTGCCCGGTGGCCGGACCGGGCAGACGGCCCTGTTCGCGCAGCATCCGATCGATCTGCGCTTCGGCCTGCCGCCAATCCTGAGCCATGTCATTACCTGCGAAGCCGCGTTTTTCCGCGAGGAAATAGGCGGCCTCGGTGATCATGCGATAACGTTCTTCCGCGCTTACAGGCGGATTCTCCGGCACCACCGTTTGGGGCGGCACGGTTTTGGACTGAGTGGGTATGCTTGCGGCCATGGTCTTGACTCCTTGCGCGATTGGACCGGCGCTCTTTGTGTTTGACAACGAACGGACACATAAGTGTCCGCCCGCGTTGCGCGGCGCAACCCTGCTTCCTTGCGCGCTTCGGTGTATCGAAGTCACGCCAGCCCGCGGATTCGCCGTTACCGGCCCGGCCTCCGGATGATCCTGTTGACGTCGGTGGCTTGGCATAGGCTGCGCACCGAAGGGACTGGTGATGTCGCGGACCGACACGCCACCGTATCGGCGTCTCGCCCGTGAGTGCGTGACGACATGGCCGATACCCTCGTGCGCGTTTGTCCCGGACCGGCTTTGATTGCTCAACTAAACATGAGGGCAGTGTGCACCAGATCATGCTACGAATGATCCGCACATCGGGCACGGGAGTGTATTGTCCGTTGGTCCTCCCGGGAGCTGAAACCAGCGCGCGCCTTGCATATCGGGTTGGCGCGGATGGCCGCCATCGCAAGCACGGGCGTGACCTCTGTCTTTGCCTTTCACCCGGGCGGCGCGGCATCGCGTCATCCCGTTGGGTGCGCGCAACCGGCTTATGCGCAGTGGATCGTCGGCCACCCCAGGCGAGATGAGCGGCAGGTCCACGCGGGCAACCTCCCCTGCATCCATCTCTTGCGCAGGCCGCCTTCGGTCTTCCGTCAGCCGGTCATCCTATGATCCGCTTGCCGCCGCGCACCCGATGCACGCAAAGACCGAATGGAGAGAACCGCCCAGGCGGCGCCTTAAGCTGCCTGATCCGCGCCGACGACTTGGACCCGCGTTTCGCCGGCGCCGCACACCACCAGGGCAGACCCAACGGCCCGCAGGCATAAACGAAGGACGCAAACGGTAAACGGCGCGCTCCGCACGCACAGACCCTCACCCAGGACACGCGACTGCATCAGGGATGCCGCACCCGGGCGGCCTGAAAGCCGGAATGCCGCACAATCCTTCGGGTCGCAACCGCAAGAAAGCCTCGCTAAAGCCCGGATGCAATGGCGCTCGACCTGATGACACTACCCGGACGTTCCTGCGAGAAAGACCCATGCGGGTATGCTCCGTGCGCGTTTAACTTCTGTCCGTTTCCTCGGCATGGAGCGCTGTGATCAAAGGACAAGCCACCTTCTCGACGCCTTGACTGCACCGCTCAAGCAGCGCAGCCAGTGTCGCCTCGATGCGGCTTAGATCCTGTAGCCGCGTGCGCACATCCCGCAGATGATGCGCCGCCAGGTCGGCTGCCGCGTGACACTGCATACCTTCATCAAGCCGCAACAGGTGGCGGATTTCGTCCAGACTGAACCCGAGCCTTTGTGCCGACTTGATGAATTTCAGCCGCGCCATGTCTCCTGGTGCGTAACGCCGGATCCCGCCAGGCGGACGGGGCGGCACCGGCAACAGCCCCTTGCGCTGGTAGAAGCGAATGGTCTCGACATTGACACTGACCGCCGCCGCCAGGCCGCCGATGGTCAAGGGACGCCTCCGGTGATCCATGAGGAGTTGACTCCGTACTTTGGTACAGCAGTAAGTTTAGCGCATATATCGCCTGCCCGGGCGATTTGCGCACTCACCTTAAGGAGGAGTCAACCATGTCCACGATCACTCGCATCATCGATAAAACCGGCGTCATCGGCGCCATTATCGGCAGCTTCAGCTGCGCCATGTGCTTCCCTGCCGCAGCGAGCCTCGGCGCCGCGATCGGATTGGGCTTTCTCAGCCATTGGGAAGGCCTTTTCGTGCATTGGCTGATTCCCGCTTTCGCCGCGATGGCGCTTTTGGCCACATGGGCCGGCTGGTTCTCGCACCGCCAGTGGCGGCGCGCCCTGACAGGCTCGATCGGCCCGGTACTGGCACTGATCGGTGTGTTCGGTCTGACGCACCACTTTCTTGCCAGGGATCTGGCGCGCGATATTTTCTACACCGGACTGACAGTGATGTTCCTTGCTTCTATCTGGGACATGGTCAACCCGGCGAACCGCCGCTGCGCCACAGACAACCGCGAAACACAATCGCCACACGCCTAGCTGTCCCGGCACGCAGGAGGAAGCCATGAACGAGGATACGACGACCACGCTGCGCATAACCGGCATGACCTGTGACAGTTGCGCCGCGCACGTGCGCAAGGCGCTTGAAGAGGTGCCAGGCGTGCTCGAGGCACGGGTTTCCTACCCAAACGCCTCGGCACGAATCGTACTAAAGAGTGATGTGCCCATCCAGAAACTGGCCGACGCGGTGGCCGCGCACGGCTACGGCACGCTCCCGCAAGGAGATGGCGACGTGCCATCCGGTGGCGGACAAGGTCTGCACATTGCGGTGATCGGCAGCGGCGGGGCCGCCATGGCGTGCGCCCTGAAAGCTGTCGAGCGCGGCGCGCACGTTACGCTCATCGAGCGCGGCACCGTGGGCGGGACCTGCGTCAACGTCGGCTGTGTCCCCTCGAAGATCCTGATCCGCGCCGCGCACATCGCGCACCTGCGCCGTGAAAGTCCCTTCGATGCCGGATTGCCGCCCGCGCCCTCCAATGTGCTGCGTGCCGCCTTGCTGGCCCAGCAGCAAAACCGTGTCGACGAACTGCGCCATGCCAAATATGAAAGCATTCTGGCGAGCACTTCGGCCATCAAGGTCTTGCGCGGCAACGCGCGTTTTCGTGACGCACACATCCTGGATGTGGCCCTGCAGGACGGTGGCAAGCGCGAGGTCGTCTTCGACCGCTGCCTGATCGCAACGGGCGCGAGCGCTGCGGTTCCGGCACTGCCCGGGCTCGAGGGTACGCCGTACTGGACTTCCACCCAGGCGCTCGCGAGTGCCACGATCCCCAAGCGGCTGGCTGTCATCGGCGCCTCTGTGGTGGCGGTGGAGCTGGCGCAGGCCTTCGCCCGGCTAGGTAGCCAGGTCACGATCCTCGCCCGGCACACGCTCCTCCACCATGAGGACCCGGCAATCGGTGCGGCACTCGCCGCCGCCTTGCGCGATGAGGCCATCGACGTGCTCGAGCACACGCAGGCCCAACGCGTTACCTACACCGGAGAAGAGTTTGTGCTGACGCTGCCCCAAAGCGAGTTGCGCGCAGAGCAGTTGCTGGTGGCCACCGGCCGCAGCCCGAACACGGGGGATCTGAACCTGGAAGTGGCCGGAGTGAAAACGGACCGCCGCGGCGCCATCACCGTAGATGATGGCCTGCGCACGGGCGCTACGCACATCTACGCCGCCGGCGACTGCACCGACCGGCCGCAGTTCGTTTATGTGGCCGCCGCCGGTGGCACGCGCGCGGCGATCAACATGACCGGCGGCGAGGCCAGACTCGATCTCACCGCCATGCCAGCCGTTGTGTTCACCGATCCCCAGGTGGCTACGGTAGGTCTGAGCGAACAGCAAGCGCAGCAGGCGGGCATCACAACCGACAGTCGCACGCTGACCCTTGACAATGTGCCGCGCGCGCTCGCCAACTTCGACACACGCGGGTTTATCAAATTGGTGGCTGATGCCAAAACGGGGCGATTGCTCGGCGTGCAGGCGGTCACCGCGGAGGCGGGCGAACTGATCCAGACGGCGGCGCTGGCGGTGCGCAACCGCATGACGGTGCAGGAAGTGGCTGACCAGCTCTTCCCTTATCTGACCATGGTCGAAGGATTGAAGCTGGCGGCGCAGACCTTCACGAAAGATGTCTCACGGCTGTCGTGCTGCGCGGGATGAGCCGTGTGCGCCACCTATCCCGCGCATTGGTCATGAATCCGGCATCACCCGTCGCGAAGACCCCGGCGGCGAACACGGCCGTGACCTGCCCGGAAGGGCAACTGTCGGGCAGGCCTTCTGGGCACCGCGCGCCTCTCCCTGCGACGCGCTGCCGGCCGCTCTGCAGCCGGGTACGGCCAGGAGACCCCGGCACCATTCCGGGAGTCGGTTCGGCGACCAGGCGGGCTTGGCGTCTGAACGCAGGATGCGCCAAGGACCGTGCCTTCCTGCCCGTTCCCTGACGGCGCGCCAGACCCTTCACCTCTCATCGCGCAGCCCGTTCCAGGGTCTGCCGATGGCCATTGTCGGTGTTTGCCTCTGCCCATGCGGTCGCGGCCCTCTTTAAAAGGGCGCGCACGGGGTGAAGCCGGGGAGCAAGGACGCAACCAGCAGATCAGCCTGCTTCCGTGTCCGGCCGGTATTCCCCGCGGCGGGCCATGCCATTACACAGGGCCCGATGGTGAAGTACTCTCTGTGCTGCCGCAACCTGGCTCGCATCGCCTCGCCAGAGCTCCATGGCCGGCTGTTGAATGGCCCGGGAAAAAGAAAAGGTCAAAACCCAAGGGGCTTTCCCGCGCCACCGGACGTTCATGGCGTTCAGACGCAGCGAGGCGAGTTCCGCGCTCTGGCCACCCGAAAGAAAGGCCACACCAGGCACCGCCGCGGGCACGGCCCGCAGCAGGACGTTCACCGTAGCATCCGCCACCTCTTCCACGCCGGCCTGCACCGGACAGTCAGCACCCGACAGCACCATGTTGGGCTTTAGTATCATACCCTCAAGAAACACAGCTTGCCGGTAAAGCTGCTCAAAAACCGCATGCAGCGCGGCTTCCGTAACCTCGGCACACCGTTGCAGGGTGTGGTCGCCGTCCATGAGCACTTCGGGTTCCACGATCGGCACGATCCCCGCTTCCTGGCACAGCGCGGCATAACGCGCAAGCCCATGCGCATTCGCCTCGAGACAAGCGCGGCTCGGGATCTCCTTTCCAATCGCGATCACGGCACGCCATTTGGCGAACCTCGCGCCCATGTTCCGGTATTCGGCCAGACGCTCCCGGAGCCGGTCGAGTCCCTCCGTGACCTTCTCTCCCGGGTGCGCGGCAAGCTCCTTGGCGCCCGCATCAACCTTGATTCCCGGCACGATGCCCGCTTTTGCCAGGACCATCAGAAACGGTGTTCCGTCCGCCGTCGCCTGCCGTATGGTTTCGTCGTACAAGATTGCGCTGCTGATGTAGTCGCCGAGTCCGGGCGTCGTCAGAATCAGCTCCCGCCAGGCACGCCGCGCGTCCACGGTCTGAGGAATCCCAAGTTTGGCAAACCGCCGACTGTTGGTTGGAGTGCTTTCGTCCATAGCGAGTATTCCCTTACCCGCCTGCATCATCGCCTGCGCCGTGGCAACGAGATCGTGCTCCACCGGGGTTACTTCGTGCAGACCCATACCGTACCTCCTTATCCATTCGAAGGTTGCCGCAAATGGAAGAGCGCTTCCTTCGCGATGCCCGCATGCGCATAGGCACACAACGGCGTTCATTATTCAGTATACGAGCGCACAATATTTCCGCAAGCTTACTTAGTTCCCTACCGCACTCTGCGCTTTCCGTTTCTCGATCGCGTCCGAATGCCTCGGGTGGCCCGTCTGCACGCTTATCCATTGACAAAAAAACGGTTTGCGCCCAGCACCCATGGGCCCCTGGCAGAGGAAAAACCAGTGCCCTCCGTGACCCGGCGCAAGACGCGCCGCCATGTGACTGCACACCCCGCTGCCGCCCACGGATGCGCCAGCGCCGGAATACACGCAACACACAAAACGATGCTCCGCGCCAGACTGGCAACCGCTCTATGCACGGATCCGGTATTGGTCTAAACGGGAGAGTCTTCAGACTTTCGTGTGGGCAAGGGAGGCGCCTGTGCGAGCAGGACACCCCGCGGCGTGATACCTGAACTGTACCAAAAGCTTTTGGCATGTATGGCGCGGTGGCAAGTCACGGCGGTGGCAGTACAAGAACCCTCAGGAACTACCCGGCTTTAAGCGACATACCGGTGCGCGTGGGGTGGCCGCCAGATATGCCGCTGCACTGCCCTGAAGCGAGGCCGTGGGGCCCGGTTACGATACCTGTCCGCGACGCTGCCGCCGTCTCATACGATGCAAGGGAAGACCTCGATCGGGGCCGATATCCCACGGGTAGACGGCCCAAAGTGCGAGGTCAAACAGATCCTGATGGCCCGGACCCAGGACAAGGAAACGTTTTACCGAACTCTTCGAGGCTCACGCCATGTAGCTAGTGCAAGCCGTACCAGGCCCGGTGCAGGCCCAGCGGCTCGCGGCGCTCTTCCGGGACCTGAGTGGACCGGGTCATGGGTCATGCGGCCCACGAAGAGCCGCCATAGGGTCCGGGGACTGCCCGGAAGGGGCGCGGATAAGGCCGGCCCGCGTCCCTCCCTGGAGTCAGGCCTGTTACTTGGTGTAACCCGTCGAGTGCATATCGACCCAGATATAAATGAGTTTCTCGGCTGAAGCACCAAAACTCGCCTGGGAAAAAACCAGTTCGCCCTCGCCG
>JAJYEK010000109.1 GCA_021785795.1 Pseudomonadota bacterium | reverse complement strand
CCGGAATAGGGAGACGACGGATCCTGACGCGGCCCATAAATGTTGAAGAAGCGGAATGCCGTGGTTGCCAGCCCATGCTTCCTGAAATAATAATGGAGATAATGCTCTCCGGCTAACTTGTCTGCGGCATAGGGAGACAGCGGCTGCAGACTGCTCGTTTCGGGAACCGGCAACCGGGTCGTGTCGCCGTAGACTGCTGCCGAACTGGCGTAGAGAAAGCGCTTCACGCCCTGCTCCCGAGCCGCCTCCAGCAGATTCAGTGTTCCGTCGAAGTTCGTCTGGTGAGTGGCAATCGGATCATCGATGCTCGCCTGGACCGATGCAACCGCCGCAAGATGCACCACGGCATCGACGCTGCGCGTGCTCCTGCGGGCCGCATCCAGGCTGCGGATGTCGTCTGCGATGAATTCAAACCCTGGCGCAGAGGCGGGAAGATTCTCCCGCTTCCCGGTGGAAAGATTGTCAAGCACGACGACTTCATTTCCGGCGGCGAGCAGGCGCTCGACGAGGTGCGATCCGATGAAACCGGCCCCTCCCGTGATCAACACCTTCATGCTGGATTCCTTGCTCCTTTGATATTACTGATATTATTCCTGCTCGGTGCGGATACGGCGGCGGCAGTTCCGCACACGGACGACTGGGTACGCCCGATCGGCCTGCCCGGCGTCCTGCGTAGCGAACCGGCCGATACGGTGTGCAACACCCGAGTTGCGCAGCGGCCCTGCCCGACCGCAGTAACGATCCTCGTGGAAACCCGGGTCGCCTTTATGCGATTATAGCTTCCGGTCGGAATAACAAAAGAGGGTCGCCATCGCCCGAGAGTACGGGGTTCGGGTGCAGCCGACGCTGCGGGCGAAGCCCGGTGCGTCGGGATATTTCCAGGGGGACAAACATCTACCGCATCTCCTTATCCCGCGGTTTTCCGGACCCTGGGCCGGTAGTTCTGATATTTTCAACAGTTATACAAGAGAGGGACACCATGAGCGTTGTCGCAGTCGTCGGTCTCGGATACGTCGGATTGCCGCTCGCCGTCGAGTTCGGAAAGAGATACCGCACCATCGGATTCGATCTGAGCGCCGCCAAAGTGGAGAGCTACCGGCGGTTCATTGATCCCACCGGCGAAATGTCAAGTGCCGAACTGCGTGCGGCCGACAAGCTTTTTCCGACCACAGATCCCCGTGAGCTCGCTGCGGCGGACTTTATCATCGTCGCAGTGCCGACCCCCATCGACAAGGCGCGCCAGCCGGACTTCTCACCTCTGGTCAGCGCCAGCCATTCGGTCGGATCGCACCTCAAGCGCGGCGCGGTCGTTGTCTACGAATCCACGGTCTACCCGGGCGCGACCGAAGAGATCTGCGTGCCGGTTCTGGAAAGCACCTCCGGCATGAAATGGAAGCAGGATTTCCACGTCGCCTATTCGCCCGAGCGCATCAACCCGGGCGACCACGAGCATACTCTATCAACCATCGTGAAGGTAGTTTCGGCGGATGACGCCGCTACACTCGAGGCGGTCGCAGACCTCTACAGCTCGGTCGTCACCGCCGGCGTACACCGCGCTTCAAGCATCAAGGTGGCCGAGGCTGCAAAGGTCATCGAGAACACCCAGCGCGACCTCAACATCGCACTCATGAACGAGCTTGCCATCATTTTTGACAAGCTCGGCATCGATACGCTCGAGGTCCTTACTGCCGCCGGAACGAAATGGAACTTCCTGCCCTTCCGTCCCGGTCTGGTGGGTGGACACTGCATCGGCGTGGATCCCTATTACCTCACTCACAAGGCCGAAATGATCGGCTACCACCCCGAGGTGATCCTCGCCGGCAGGCGGATAAATGACCACATGGGCAAGTTCATTGCCGAGCAGACCATCAAACAGATGATCAGGCTTGGCAACCCGGTCAAGGGTGCCAAGGTGAACGTCCTCGGTCTCACGTTCAAGGAAAACTGTCCGGATCTGCGCAACTCGCGCGTGATCGACGTGATCGACGAGCTGAGATCCTATGGTGCCGAGGTCTATGTGCACGACCCCGTGCCGCGGGCCGCCGAAGCAAAACACGAATATGGCCTCGATCTGGTCGACTTCGACGCGCTGCCGGTGGCCGATGCAATCGTCCTGGCTGTCGCGCACAGGCAGTTCCTTGAGCGCGGGCTTGCCGACTACAAGGCAAAGCTCAATGGAAAGGGTTGCTTCATCGATGTGAAATCCCGGTTCGAACGTCAGGCCCTGCAAGCCGCAGGCATTGCCTCGTGGCGCCTGTAGCGCGGCCACCCTGCTTCTTTCATTTCACTGTCGCCGGCATGTGCGGCAACATCCGATAACACGCGAAGGAACAGACCATGCGCACTTTGATTACCGGCGTTGCCGGGTTCATCGGCTCGAATCTCGCCATGCGGCTGCTGAAGCGCGGCGACACGGTTTACGGCGTCGACAGCATGAACGACTATTATTCTGTGTCCCTCAAGGAATCACGCCTGGCGCGCTTTGCCGACCATCCGAACTTCCGCTTCCAGAAACTGGACATATCGGACCGGGATGCCGTCGCAGGCCTGTTCCGGGAGAACCACTTCGATTCCGTGATGAACCTGGCGGCCCAAGCGGGCGTACGCTACTCGCTTGAAAATCCGCATGCCTATGTTGATGCCAACCTCGTGGGCTTCGTAAACCTCCTCGAAGGCTGCCGCCATTCCAAGGTCGGCCACTTCGTATTCGCTTCGTCGAGCTCGGTCTACGGCGCCAACAGCAAGCAGCCATTCTCGGAGCATGACAACGTCGACCATCCAGTCTCGCTTTACGCAGCCACCAAGAAAGCGAACGAACTCCTCGCGCACAGCTATGCGCACCTCTTTGGACTGTCCTGCACCGGATTACGCTTCTTCACGGTATACGGACCCTGGGGCCGTCCCGACATGGCTCTGTTCCTGTTCACAAAGGGCATACTGGAGGGCAAGCCGATCCCGGTTTTCAACCGCGGGCAGATGGTGCGCGATTTCACCTACATTGACGATATCGTAGAGGGAGTCGTCCGGGTCATCGATCATCCGGCCATGCCCGACCCGGCCTGGTCGGGCGATCGGCCCGACCCGGCAACCAGCCGCGCGCCCTACCGCATCTTCAACATAGGCAACAGCTCTCCGGTCGAGCTGATGCACTACATCCGCGTTCTGGAAAAAGAGCTCGGCAGAAAAGCCATCCTGGACCTGCTGCCGATGCAGGACGGCGACGTACCGTCCACCGTGGCCGACGTACATGAACTGGATGCCGCGGTCGGCTTCAAGCCCTCCACTCCGGTGGAAGTGGGGATCTCGCGCTTCGTAAAATGGTACAGGGAGTACTATACGGCGTGACGCGCGGCATCATCGACATGCAGTCTGGCCGCAGGGTTAGCGGCGCGCCTGCTCGTACAGGGGTCAAAGCGACTTCTGTGACCCTTTTTTCTGAGGTCCCGGTCCCGCTGCCTTCTGATTCATCGCCGGATTCCGGGACACGGCAATGCGCCCGAGAGTCCGCTCAATGGTCGAAATGCCGTTAGCGATATTCGAAAGCAGCGGCGTGATTTCATTGAGCCTGCCAAGGCGTTCGGTCAGATCCGACAATCGCTTGGAGTTTTCCTCGATAAGATGCCGCAGTTCGCGGTTTTTCCCGGACGCTTTCTGGAGCCGGACCCGCGCCTTGACCCTCTCCGAATAGGGTTTCCACTGAAGCTCCCCTATAGCGGTCTTCAAGCTGCCAACGGTTACCGTCGGCGTCCTGTCGGTAAAGGCACAGGTCAGAGCCATATCGCACAGGACATTGATAAGCCGAGGAATGCCTCCCGTGTACTCGTAGACCATCGGCAGCACGTCCGCATCGAATAGCAGCCGATCTCCCGCCCCAGCGACCCGCAGCCGGTGGTAGACATAATCCCTTGTCTCCCGGTCCGACAGTGCCGAGATGTGGCAACGCAGACGCACTCTCTGAAGCAGCTGCTCCATTTCAGGGGAATCCAGTATCTCATTGAGCTCGGGCTGCCCGACAAGGATCACGTGCAGGATCTTTTCCTTCTGCGTTTCCAGACCCGAAAGCATGCGGATCTCTTCGAGCACCTTTGGGCTGAGGTTCTGGGCCTCATCCACGATAAGGACCAGCTGCTTGGACTGAAGAAAGCTGTCTATCAGGAAGGTGCTCAGCATGTCCATGAGCTCGACCTTCGAGGCATTGAAAGGACTGAGCCCGAATTCCACGAGCACCGCCTGCAGGAACTGAATTTCATCGAGCTGTGTCTGATAGATCTTGGCAACCGCAGCGGTATCGTCGAACTCAGACAGCAATTTCTGAAGGAGCGTTGTCTTGCCGGCACCGATCTCGCCGGTGACGACCACAAAACCGTCCCGGTTCCAGATCGTATAGTCCATATAGGCCTTGGCACGCGCGTGCGACTCGCTCATGTACAGAAAATCCGAATCCGGCGTGAGCTGGAATGGATGCTCGTGCAGCTTGTAGAATTCGAGGTACATGATCGTATTACCGGCTGTACATGATGTCCCTTGCAATGTTGTCCTGTTCCATCAGCGACGGAACCACGTTGCCCGCATTCACGAACGCGAAGTTGCTGTAGTACGAAATGCTCAGGACGATTCGCTTTTCCGAATACGAGTTCGCAGCAGCGTTGCTTCGCTGGCGTGTCACCTGGCCTTCCAGCCCAAGAAAGATATTGGGACGCGCCTCATACGTCAATCCTGCGCCTTCCTGCCCGATGCGGTTGATGACCGAGCTCTCGTAAAACCTCGACCTGACGTAACTGCCGAAAATATTTCCGAGAAGCATGCCGGAAAGCCGGTAACCCAGCTGGACGTCCGCACCCGTCTGCTGCTGATCGAGCGGAGCCGTGTAGTACTTGAGTTTCTGGTCGAAAAGATTGACCGAATCCGTACTGTAGCCCCTGCTGTACGTATACGTCGCACTCACGCTGTCCTGGCGATAGATATCGGTACCTACGGTAGTACCGCTGGCGATTCCTCCCACCGCTTCGGCTGACAGAATCGCGTCCTCGGTATCAGTGATCGCAGACATGGCCGTGACGTCGACCGTCGATCTCTCCGTCAGTCGGTGGGAGGCCAACAGCCTCGCGTAGACGCCGTTCACGTTTCCGCGACCGGTCTGGTTCAGCCTCTGGTTCAGCCAGGTACCACCGAGATCCGCGATCCACGCGGTGTCCTGCAGGTGCGTGTTCATGCGCAGGAACAGATCCTGCCGGCTATAGCCGGAGACAGCAACGTTCTGGGTGTACTTGGTATGCTCGCCATGGTAATTGAGCGAGAAAACGGTGATCGGGGAGTACTGGTAAAGCCATCCGACAAAGCCCCCGACGCGGTTCGAATTGTTATTGGCGACGCCGGCATGAAAGTTGTCGTAACGTGCCCCGAATGCCAGCGTATTCAGCGGGTCCACGTGCACCAACACGTTCGGGCCCGTTGTGAACACATTGACGTTCTGGATGTTGTTGGGCGTGATGGTTGCAAACGGAATTATCGGGACCTGCCCATAGTAGTCCTCTGCAGTCCAGCTCAGGCTCTGGGGCTTGATCATCCACGTCGCGGCCGAATTCAGCGTGAACAGCGTTTGGTTGCTGAAGACCTGGTGCTGGTAATCGTCGTACTCCAGTTGCGAATAGACGCGTGCGCTGAAATTCCGCAGATTGTTCTCCTGCCACGCCAGTTTTCCCTTGGCGACGTTGAGCCAGTCTGCGCGCGGATCAGTGCTAGAGAGCGCCATGTTGTTGCTGTGCACGGCGCTGTAGCCCAGTCCGTATCCCAGCTCGGTAGCCGCCGACAACGTGGGAATGGAAAAAACAAGCAGTCCGAGGGCAGTCGGCCACCACGTTCTGCAATATTCCCCTTTTTCCGTGGCTCCCACCGCGTCACGCTCCAGCCCGATGCCGGAACAGCCCTGCCAGCCAGGAAATACCGGGCAGCGAACCGGCCCATGGCCACAGATCACGAAACGGGTTCAATGTCCGGGGTTCATTGTTGAATACGATCCCCACGAGTTTTTTTGCCCCGATGGCCTTGGCCGCCGCCAGGATCTGGGATTCGCTCACCCTGCCATACGGGACCACCAGCAGAACGTAGTCGGCAAGCTCAGCGAGAATGCGGCTGTCTGCTGATTCCGTTACGGCCGGCGCATCGAGAACCACGTAGCGTTCCGCATACCGCGCCTTCAGTGCTTCCAGCAACCGCCGCATCTTGAGCGAGGTGAAGTATTCGCTCGCTATCTCGCGGCGCGCCCCTGAAGGGATCAGCCGCAATCGCGGTATCCCCACCTGATAGATGATTTTCTCCACCGGCATGTCCGCGGCTTCCAGATAATCCGTCAGACCGCGCTGAATTTCCGTTCCGCTCTTTTTCATGAGCCCGGGATTGCGCAGGTTGCAGTCGATCAGCAGCGCCGTCTTGCCTTCATCGAACGCAAACGACACCGCAAGATTGCGTGCCACAAACGTTGCCCCATCACCCGCGGTGACCGATGTGACCATCAGCACCATGTTTTCGGAACCGCCTTTCTGGATCAATTTGGTGCGTAATTCCCGGAACGCATCCACAGTGCGGTTGTCCCGCATGTCCGGAAAGATGATCCTGCCTTCCGCAAGATCCTGTCCGCTGATGCGGTCGGTATCCGCCATGCGCGCGATCTCATCACGGGCATGCCCGCGCTTTTCGAGTTCCGCGACCTCTGAACCCGGCGTGCGCACGAGCGCCCGTCCGGCCGCCGACTCCGGCCGCGACCCCTTCGAGCGTCTCATGCTCTGGGCCTGTCTAAGCGCCTCCTCGATTTTGCTCATGATCAGATCACTCCAGTCACTTTCAAGACGGAGAGCCCCGCAAGCACCATCACGTCCGCCATCAGCACCATGCCGAGCCGACTCAGGTTGCGCATCGTTGCCTCATTCTCCTGGGGAGTAAACAGATGCGGTACAACCGCCATCAGAGGCAGCTTCATCTTCTCGGAAATAACCGATTCCGCGCAGACACGTGGATCGAACTGCAGCTTGGCAAACAGCAGTCCGATGGGCAGCACCAACCCCAGGAAGAATCCGCCAAAGATGAAATCAGCGAATCGCAGACCTTCCGGTTCGTGAGGCAATTCTGCATGGCTCTGGATCTGGAAGGTGAGACCCTCCTTCTGATTGTCCAGGTTCATGGTAACCCGCGCAATCTCCCTCCGCCTGAGCAGATCCTGGTAGATGTCGCGGTTGACCGTATAGTCCCGCGTCAGTTCGGCCAGGGTTTCCTCACCGCTGTGGACTTCACGCCCGCGCTTGAGCTCCTGGGCCATGAGCTTGCGGTAATCGGCCAGGCGTACACTCAGCGTCGCGATCCGCGTCCGCGTCAGGGACAATTCCTGGCGCAGATGCTGGTAGAGAGGATTGAGATCCATGCTTTCGTTAAGGGCCAGGTGACCGCCGCTGGTCTTGGCCTCCTGCGCCTTCTTGCGGCTCACCTCGATGTCGCGCCTCAGGTCCGCAATCTCGTGCTTGAGCTGCACAATGTCCGGATAGGTGTCCCGGTAGTTGAGCTGCAGCGTGGCCAGCTGCCCCTGAAGCTTGGCAATGCGCGCTTCGTACTGGCCCTCACGCGCATATTCGGCCGTTGCCCGTGCCTCCCCGTTGAGCTGCTTGTTCAGCGAGCTCTGCTTGATCTCCGTCTCCTTGAGTTCTTCGCTGGTCTTGTCGATTTTGTCCTGGAGATTGTTCAGCCTTTGCCCGACCTGCCCTTCGCTCCCGGGCCTTGTCGTCAGGTTCGCAGTCTGGAATTTCTTCAGAGCGTTCTCGACGTCAGTCAGCTTCGCCCGGTACTGCAGTACCTGCTGATTGATGAAGTTGAACGCATCCCTGCTTTCCTTGGCCTTGGCCGCGAGCGTTGTCGCGATGAACAGATCGGTCAAGTCCTTGGCAGTGAGATAGGCACGCTGGGGGTTGGAATCGGTGTACTGGATCCTGATCAGATTCCTGTTGTCACCAACGTGGGTAACGCTGGTGTGCGGGATGAGTACCCCGTGGATGATTTTGGATTCCTGCTTCGGGGTCGTTTTGCTGGTGACCCAGCCCGTGTCACGGGCTAACTGGGCCATGATGTGGTGGCCGTAGATCATCGCGCGCGCGACGCTGGCCGTGCTGGTTTCGCCGGTATCGACAGCCGTCCCATGCATTAACGGCCGGATGATGTTCTTGTTCTGGACCAGGATCGTTGTAGAGGAAGTATAGTGCTGCGGCCAAAACAGGCCCGCTATCGCCACACACAAACTGACAACAACAAACAGGGCCACGATCGCCTTTCGATATACGAATGCCTCGCGTGCCAGCACCTGGAATAATTGTTCGGAAGGCAGATCCATGTTCAATTCCTGATCGATAACTCTGAATCCGCGAAGATTAGAAAAGCCTTTGCGGAACGGTGATCACGTCTCCCGGCTCGAGTGGGATATTCGTTGCCAGATCACCATCGTTCAAAATGGCGCCGAGATTGATCGGAATGACGATGGTCTTTTTGCCCACCTCGCGGTAAACCTTGGTGCTGTCCGCTGCGGCAAACTGATTCGGTCCACCTGCCTCCAGGATGGCGTCCAGCACCGTCATACCCTCCCTCCACGGTATCGACTCCGGTTTCAGCACGGCGCCCGTGATGCGGACACGTGACAGATACTCGTGGCTCTCGAGCCCGACGACGATCACGGTGACATTCGGATCACGGATGTAATAGGACAACTTCTCTTTGATCACGGCAGCGACCTGTTCGGCCGTCAAACCGCTGGCGCGCACATCGCCGATCAGCGGAACCGATATCTTGCCATCCGGACGGACTGGAACGGTAACCGACAGGTCCGGGTTATGCCAGACCGAGACTTCAACACGGTCGGCCACCCCGATCTTGTACTCGCCGGTATGGGTGAATGCCTTGTCCGCGCCGGCAAGGGCGGAGGGTTCGACAACCTGCGGTCCGCTGGCGCAGGCAGCGAGCACCAGCAGAAAACTCAATGCGGTCAAAGAACGGAAAACTCTCACCTTTCCCCCTCAATCCAGTCTTTAAAAACGTGTTATTAAAAACCTGCGTTTTCCACAGGAATGACTTAAATCGATTTTACTCTGTATAATCGACAGGCGATAGTGCACAGGTGACGAACGGTCGGGCAGGCAGTAGCCACATGGGTCCCGTGAGGGGCGCCTATTCTAAAAGATGGGCATGTGCGAGAGCGGTCTGCATTCGAGAACATGGACCCTTTTTCTCCGGCAGGCCTGTCCGACCGAGAACCAAGAAACGCTGGCTGATGTTGCATAATGTGTCCGAGCAATCCGTTTACAATGACCGTCCTTTCTGATCGCTGCGGTCAGGACTGGCTGCTGACAGAGACAGCTCGACTCCTGCCGGAACATCTTCCACCGGGCGAAATTTGATACAACAGGCTTGATTGATGAACCGAGATTATCTTGTCTGGTACCGTGCCCTGGAGGTCGAACCCGGGTGCAGCTGGACACAGCTGCGCAGCTCCTACCGGCAACTGGTGCGCACCTGGCATCCCGACCGCTTTTGCCAGCAGCCTGAAAAGAAAGCCCTGGCCGAGGAAAGAATCAAGGAGATCAATCAAGCCTACCATGTACTTTCGGCCTATCGTGAACGCTACGGCAACCTTCCGGCAGCCAATTCCAGACCCGATCGGCACTCCCGGGACGGAACACCCGGCGAACACCCGTCGCGGGCGCCATCCGCCGTGCTGACGGATTCCGATTGGTCGTCCCCTCGTCCGCCAGGTCCTGCCGCGAAACCCGCCCACCTGCTTCGGCTGCTGTTAATCGGACTTGCTTCATGGGCGGCATACACGCTCTGGTGGCCTCACCCGCCTGCCGCGGTTCCGCGCCCTGGGCCTTCGCTCGCAGGCAGGCACCGAACGGCGAAAGCCGGGCTGGTGTCAGCCAGCGTGAACGACCCGGCAAGGAACCGCGGGTTCTTCACAGTGGGTTCAACCCGCGACGAAGTACAGACTGTGCAGGGAATACCGACCAGCATCAGGAACGGCGTCTGGTACTACGGAAAATCCAGGGTTTATTTCTTGGATGGTACGGTAATGCGCTGGGTGAACGATCCGGCGGACCCGCTCAGGATCGCCTTCAGTGTGCCGAAGACGCCGCGTCGACCAACAACTTTTACCATAGGCTCCACAAAAACCTTGGTCAAATCAGTCCAGGGCAGGCCACTGCTGAAAACAGCCCATGAGTGGGACTATGGCGTGTCCAAGGTCTACTTCGCCGATGGTCGCGTTACTGGATGGTACAATTCACCTTTTTCGCCGCTCAATGCGGCCAGGAGCGCACCCTGACCTGCGCCGTATTCCGGGAACCGCGTCATTGCAACTGCGCGGCGCAGCCTTGATGGTTTTCCAGATGCGGCTTTATACTGCTTGCGCGAATCCGGGTGATCGCCATATGCCTATGCCCTGTAAGGGGACTAGGCGGTGCCAATATCCTGCAAAGACATCCATACATCTTGCCGAGATTATGCGGAAGCAGGTGCGCGTGTCATGCGTGCGCGTGAACCCCTGCGCGATAATTCCAGCAGCCTCACTGCGACAGGCCCTAAATCCTATTTGGCAGCGTCACTGAATTGACCACCGCCATCCACGAGTACATCACCTTGCATAATCAGAACATGGACCCTTCATCTGGGCCGCCAGGGCCTAGGACATCCCGCAGAAGGTCATTCGCGCCGATTGCCGGTCAGGCTCCAAACAAATAGAAGCACTGTGCTAGGTGCCCGAAATGAAAAACAACTACAAAATTGATCTGATCAATACGACGGAAGGCTGGGCGACGCTTTCACTCCAGTGGAGCACGCTTCTCTCAGAGTCGGACTCTGATTCGTTGTTCCTCACCCGCGGCTGGATGGAAAGCTGGATACAATGCTTCATGGGGAGCAAGCGCAGTCTTTTTGTTCTCGTCGTGCGAAATAGTGATGGGCCTGTCGCAATCGCACCTTGGTACCTGGAGACGGGCCGCTGTGCCGGCCTGCGTTCTCGGGAAATCCGCTTTCTCGGAACACCGGAAACCGGTTCGGACTATCTTGATGTCATAGCACGGCATGGCTACGAAAAGGATGCCGCCAATGCTATCTATGATTACCTGTTTGGAGCCGGAAGCCGGCATTGGGACCAGCTTTCCCTCAGCGATCTACCCGCAGAGTCGCGGTTCCTGTTTCATTTCATGAATCGGCTTGATGAGGCCGGGAAGTTCTCGGAACTCCGCCGCAACGCCTATATACCACGCACGACGTTGCCAGCAACAACCAAGAGCTATTTTGAAGGGCTGTCCGCAAGACGCCGCGCCCGCT
>JAJYEK010000108.1:3640-11378 GCA_021785795.1 Pseudomonadota bacterium | reverse complement strand
CCCTGCACGGCGGTGGTGAGGGTCTGGCCGCCGATGGCCGTCTCCACGAGCCGGTTCACGGCGGCCACCGACAGCCCATAGCGGGCGGCCGCGAAGCGGTTGGTGTGCACGACGATGTAGCGCCCGCCTGTCACGCGCGAAGCATAGGCGCTCTGCGTATCGGGTACTTTTTGCAGCACGGCCTGGATTTCCTGACCCAGGCGGTTCAGGGTGTCGATGTCCGGACCGGCCACCTTGATGCCGAGCGGGGTCTGCAACCCGGTGGTCACCATGTCCACGCGGTTTTTGATGGGCATGGTCCAGATATTGGACAGCCCGGGAACCCGCAGCGCCCGGTTCATCTGCGCCTCGAGCGTGTGGACGGTCATCCCGGCCGGCCAGCGGTCGGGGCTCTTCAGGTTCACGACCGTATCGAACATGGACATCGGTGCCGTGTCCGTGGCGGTCTGCGCCCGGCCGGCCTGGCCGAAGACCGTCGCCACCTCGGGGAACTGTCGCAGGATGCGATCGGTCATCTGCAGCGTCATGGCCGCCTGTCCGATCGAGACGGACGGGTCCTGAAACACGGGCATGTACAGGAGCGTGCCCTCGTTCAAGGGCGGCATGAACTGCGAGCCGAGCCGGCTCCACGGATAATAAAGGCTTGCGGTGAGCAGGAGGGTGAGCCCCAGCACCCAGTACGGAGCGCGCAATACGCTGTGGATGACCGGCCGATAGAGGATCACCAGGCCGCGGTTGAGCGGGTTATTCCGCTCCGGCGCAATGCGGCCCCGGATGAACCAGGCCATCAGGATCGGCACCAGCGTCACCGAAAGGACGGCCGCTGCGATCATCGAGTAGGTCTTGGTGTAGGCCAGCGGCTGGAACAGTTTTCCCTCCTCGCCCCCGAGGGCGAATACCGGCAGAAAAGAGACGGCGATGATCAGCAGCGAAAAGAACAGCGCCGGCCCCACCTCCTGCGAGACGATGCGCGCCAGGGTCCAGGGATTGGCATGCGGATCGTGCTCCAGGCGCTTGTGCATGGCCTCGATCATGACGATGGCCGCGTCCACCATGGCGCCGATGGCGATGGCGATGCCGCCCAGCGACATGATGTTGGCCGGTATGCCCTGGGCCCACATGACGAGGAAAGCGGCGAGGATGCCGAGCGGCAGCGCGACGATGGCGACCAGCGCCGAACGCACCCGCAGCAGGAACAGCAGCGACACCAGGGCCACCATCACGGATTCTTCCAGCAGTTTCTCGTCCAGGGTGTGGATGCTGCGCGTGATAAGGGGGGCCTGGCTGTAGGTGGTGACGATCTTCACGCCTGCCGGCAGCGACGGTCCGATCTGCTTCAGCTTTTGCTCGATGCGCTGGATGATGCGATAGGCGTTTTCGCCCTGGTTCATCATCACGATGCCGCCGACCACCGGACCCTGGCCGTTGAGGTCCGCCACGCCGTTGGCGAGCTGCGGTCCGAACTGCACCCGCGCCACGTCCTTCAGGGTGATGGGCACGCCGCCGCGCACGCCGATCGGCGCGCTGTCCAGATCCTCGAGAGAACGGATATAGCCGGTCGTGCGCACCATGTAGCTCGCCCCGCCCATGTTCACCACCGAACCGCTGGTCTCGCCGTTGGCGGCACGGATCGCGCTCTCCACCTGCGGCAATCCCAGGTCATAGGCCTGCAGCTTCTGGGGGTCGACCACAACCTGGTATTCCTTGTTCATGCCGCCGATTGTCGCCACCTGGGCCACCCCCGGGATGCCTTGCAATTCATACTTGAGGAACCAGTTTTGCAGGGTGGTGAGCTGACTCAGATTGAGGGTCCCGCCCGGGTCGGCGAGTGCGTACTCGAAAATCCAGTCCACCCCCGAGCTGTTGGGGCCCAGCGCCGGTGTGACGCCGGGCGGCAGCCTGGATTGGACCTGGCTCAGGTACTGCAAGACCAGATTGCGTGCCCGATAGATGTTGGTGCCATCCTGGAAAATGACATACACAAAAGACGCCCCGAACATGGAATAGCCGCGCACGGCCTGTGCGTCCGGCACCGAGATCAGCGTGGTCTCCAGCGGATAGGTGATCTGGTCCTGGACGATCTGCGGCGCCTGTCCCGGGTAGGAGGTCTTGACGATAACCTGGGTGGGAGAGATGTCGGGGATCGCCTCCAGGGGAATGTCGTGCACGGCGAGCACGCCGCCTGCCATCAGGGCGAGGGCGGCGACGAGAACCAGCGCCGGGTTCTCGAGGCACCGGCGTATGAGCGATCTAATCATGATCCGCACCCCCCGGCGCTGGCATGCTCATTCCGGGCATCGAAGCGCCTTGCGAAGCGTGCGCTGCGTTGCCGGGTTTCCTCGGACGGCTGATGCGGTCTGCAGGGGCAGCCCCGGGCTTCGCTGCCGCGGAGCCCGATACCGTATTACCGCCCAGAAGGCGCGCTTTCACGGACTGGAACTGGGATTCGGAATACAGAAGAAACTGCGCGCTGTCGACCACGCGGTCGCCGCTGTTAAGCCCCTTTCGGATTTCCACCCAGCCGTCGGTCTGCGGCCCGAGCGAGACCTGAACCGGCAGAAAGTGTCCCGCACCCTGGGCGAGCAGGACGTAGTTGCCCTGGCCGGTGCGCAGCACCGCGCTGCCCGGCACGGCAAGCGCCTCGCGGGGGCGCGTCACGATCGTGGCGGTGGCATACATCCCGGGGCGCAGCACATCACCGGGATTGCGGAAGCTCAGGCGCGCCGTAACGGTGCGGTCGCGCGGGTTCAGCGTGGGGTAGAGAAAATTCAGGCGCCCCTGCCAGATCCGGCCATCATCGGAGGCGAGATGCAGGCGCACCGGATCTCCCGGCTGCACCCAGGGCAGCTGGTAGGAATAAAGCGCGACCTTTACCCAGACCCGGTCGAGATTGGCGATCCGGTACAGCGTATTCCGGGATCCGGCGTAGCCGCCTTGCCGGATGTGCATCGCCATGATCACTCCGCTCGCCGGGGCGAAGAGCGGCACATCCCGTGCTGCGGACCCGCGCCGCGCGAGGGCGTCGATCTGGGTGTCCGTCATGCCCAGAAGCTGCAACCGGCTCCGCACGGCTGCAAGAAGTGCTTTGCCTCCCGGCCCCGGGGTCGAATGCTGTGCGATGAGAAACTCCTGCTCGGTGCTGTAGAGCTGCGGTGAATAGATTCGTGCCAGAACTTCTCCGCGGTGCACGGGATCGCCGACCGCCCGCACATCCAGCCGCTCCACCCACCCCGAAAAACGCGGGGTCACGGCGTAGACCCGGTTCTCATCCACGCTCACGGTACCCACCGTCTGAACGGTGTGCCCCAGCCGTTTACGCTGCGCCGAGACGAGCCTGACCCCCAGATTCGCCACCATGCGCGGATCGATCTGCAGATCCGGTCTGCTGGCCCCGGAGCTGCCCGTCCTGGGCGCGTATACCGGCACGTAGGCCATGCCCATGCTGTCCTTCATGGGATGACTGGAATGGATGCTCGGGTTCATGGCGTTGGCCCAGTACAGGATCCTGCGCTTGCTGCCGGTGGCGGGCGCTGCCGTGGGCGCCCGGGTTGCCTCGTGGCTGGCGGGAGCGTTCTTCACGGCCGGGACGCGAGACCACCGGTCGATGGCAACGCCGGCGGCGATGCCCAGGCACAGCAGTCCGACGCCGGCAAGCAGGTTGCGCGTGTTCATGGGCGTGTCTCCGAACGGGTAGCCAGATAATCGAGCTGCGCTTCGACCACCGCGAGATCGCGCCGGTACTGAAGCCCTTGCAAGCTGTACTTGAGAACTGCACGTTGCGCGCGCAGCACATCGCCGATATTCGCGCGTCCCGCCGTGTACGCGGCCAGCGTGGCGGCAAGCGCCGCCTGGGCGTCGGGCGCGAGGTGCTCCCGGGTGCGCTGTAGCTCATTGCCGAGCGACACATAGCGGGCATACGCGGAGCGCGCCTGCCTCTCGAGGGCGAGGCGGCGGTCCTGAACCCGGTAACCGGCTTTCAATGCCCGCGCCTCGGCGGCGTCGAGACGCTGATCCTGCCGGTTGGCGGTGAACACGGGCATGCTCACCCCGACCCCCACGGTGACCCAGTCCGGCGTCTGGGGCACGAAGCTTTGTCCATAGGAGGCGCTCACCGTAAAGCGCGGGTAGAAGTCACGGCGCGCCGCCCGCACGCCCAGTCGTGCCACCTGGCGCCGCGCTTCGGCCTCCCTGACCATGGGTTGCTCGGCGATGTGGCGTTCCAGGACCGGAAGCTGCGGAGGCGTGGGAATCCGCGGCCAGCCGGGAGCAAGCGCCGGAACTTCAGGCAGGTTCAGGATGCGGGCGAGGCGAGCCAGCAGCTCGCTCTGATTCGCCTGCGCCTCAGCCTGGGCATTGGCGAGTCCTTCGCGTGCAAGCCGCGCGCGCAGGACATCGGCTTCCGGGACGCCGGCGGCACGGTACCGTGCCATCGCTGTCGCGACGCTCTGTTCGGCCAGGAGCCGCTGTGTATCCAGGATCTTCAGAGCGCGTCCGGCGTAGAGTGCCTGCAGCCAGATGCGCCGCAGGAAGTAGATGAGCTGTGCGCTGCGGGCGCTGCGGCCGTACGCAAGGGCCTGGGCTTCCATCGCGCCCTGCTGGCCCTCGATGCCCCGTTTGCCGAACGGCGGGAAGCTCTGGCTCACGCCGAAACTCAGCATGGTCATGCTCTGCTGGCGCATGGAGAAGCTGTTGGTTGGCACGTTCTGCGCCATGACCGAAAATTCCGGGTCCGGCAGCTGTGCCGCCGCGATCGCCTGATGACGCAGAGCGATCACGTCCTGTCCGAGCGCGGCCAGCGTGGGGTTGCGCCGGATCAGCATGGCTTGCGCCCGCTCCAGGGTCAGCGGCGCTGCATCGGCGTGCGGGCCCCGGAACATCGACAGCGTCGCGATGACAGCGAAAAAATACCTTTTACAGCAAACAGAATAGCCAGACATATCCCATTCCTCGTGCATGTGAACAGGCAACGCCGCCTGCGCGGCGCGCTCACGACGACGGAACAGGGGGTTAAATCAGCAGACGGCTGTAGCGCAGAAAGGCGGGAAGCGGAGCGGGCGAGAAGCCGGAGTTATCGGTCAGCCAGTAGAATGCGGGGCGTGTCGCCAGAAGCGGGCTATGCTGCCAGGCCGGCTGCGGGAGGACGATCGCCTTGGCCAGAGACGGCTGCGGCAAGCCCGCTCCGGTAGCGACCTGGCTGCGATGGCACTGCAGGTGCATCGCGGCGGTTCCGTGCCCCCCGCACGCGCGGGGCATGTGCATACCGTGGGCAGCACCCATGAACGGGCACGGCGGGTCCATCGATTGGGATGCGCCACTTTGCGCGGCATACGCGGACATGCAGAACTGGATCGGGGCGACCAGGACGAACGCGAGCCACGCAAGCAGCATGAAACGGCTGAGGCGCGACTTTCGCAGGTGGGGGAACGCCGGGTACATTGTCTGCTGTTCTCGATCCAGTCGATTCCTGCCTGATGAGACGATCGCCGTCTCCGCGTAGCGCCTGTGGGATTATAGGTCGACGATCCTGCGCGAGTCAAAGCAACGCCAATGACCCTGGCGCAACCTCCTATGAGAGACATCGAATCGGCATTTAAGTTTCGCGCTTCGCGCACTGCTGTGGCCGTGGGGGCAATGACCTCATTTGCCGTATGGACTGCCAGCGGCCCGGGGGGAGGGCCCTTCGCGAAGCGTCACCGTTTTCGTTTTTCGGCTGTCTTTCTTTGGCGCGTCGTGATTCCAATGATACGCTCTGGCACGATGGCCGCCGTCTCCCGGCTCGAGGAAAATTGCGGACCATGGCGGGTGCCTTTCCGTTCGATGCCGGACTGCATTCCGGTCTCATGCCCGCCAGCGTTTATCAATTCCTGTGCCACGGTGAGTGCGCGAGTCACCCGGCCTCCCCGGAGGATGCACAATGAACCTCTACAGCCATTGGATCCTCCCGCGGCTGCTCGATTTTTCGATGCGCAATCAGATGCTGCTGCCGTACCGGCAGCGCACGGTTTCCGCTTCCCGGCACAGGGTCCTCGAAGTCGGCGTGGGTTCGGGCCTGAACCTGCCTCTGTACCGGGACGTGGACGGCATCTGTGGTATCGATCCTTCCGCAGAACTGATCGAGTATTCCCGGCAGCGCACGAAAGAGGCGCGGGTGCCGGTAGTGCTGGCCAGAGCGTCGGCGGAAACCCTTCCGTTTGCGAACGAAAGCTTTGATACGGTCGTGCTGACGTGGTCCCTGTGTTCGATTCGCAACCCGCTCGAAGCACTTCGGCAGATGCATCGCGTTCTGAAGCCCGATGGCCGGCTGCTGTTTGTCGAGCACGGCCTGGCGCCCGACCGCGGCGTGCGGCGTTGGCAGAACGCGCTCACACCGGTCTGGAGCCGGATCAGCGCCGGCTGTCATCTCAATCGCAAGATTGATGATCTTGTCCGCGCGGCGGGATTTCGCATTGAGGATCTGCGCACCGGCTACCTGGAAAAAGGGCCGAAGCTGATCACCTATATGTATGAAGGACAGGCACGGCGAGAATGATGGCGCGCGTGTGGATTTTCCGTTGAATGCGGCACCGATATCCGCGGCGTGCGGCGGGACTTCATGCGCTGCTGCCCGGGTTCATCGCTTCATTGCCGGAATACGCGCCCCTGGCCCGCAGGAAACAGCCGGATCGCGGCCAGCGGGATCAGGTGCGGGTCTGCAGGGCCTCGATAAGCGGGCAGCGTATGGCGCCACGGTGTGAATCACACTTGCGTACCAGTCGAGACAGCACAGTCTCGATTGCGCGCAGATCGCGCAGCCGGATGCGGATTGTTTCGAGCTTGTGTGCGGCGATGTCGCGTGCCGTTGTGCAGTGGGTGCCGTCATCGAGCCGGACCAGATCGGTCACTTCGTCGAGCGTAAACCCGAGACCCTGGGCAGTTTTGATGAACCGCAGCCGCGATAATTCTTTTTCACCGTAGTGGCGGATACCGCCTAGCGGGCGCGCTGGTTCCGGCATGAGTTTGATGCGCTGGTAATAGCGCACCGTTTCGATATTGACCCCGGCGGCCGCGGCGAGCTGCCCGATGGTAAACCCTTTTCGCCCCATTACCCCTCCTTGATCCTGTACCCCTTGATTCCGTACCCAGGTACGGTCCGTAAGTTTACGGCATCGGCAAGCACCGGCATAAGGAGACGGCATGCCCCAGGACAAAATCAGTACCGGCAGCCTGGCTGCCGGCGGAATCGCTGCGATGCTTGCCTCGACCTGCTGCCTCGGGCCGCGGCTGCTGGTGCCGGTCGACATCGGCGGGGCCTGGGTGTCGGGCCTGACCGCGCCCGAGCCGTTCCGGCCCTGGTTCCGGAACGTGGCCCTCGCCGCATTGTGCCTCGCTTGCCGGCGCATCGTCCGGCCGCCGGCGGCCTGCCCGCCCGGCGAGGGGTGTGCGGACCCAGCGATGCGCCGGGTCTGCCCTGATGGCATCAATTAAGCCGGACCCTGCAGGTATTCCGCAACCATCGATCGCGCGCCCTCGCTCGGGCACCGATCCACCCACTTCCCCACCGTACCACGGTACGGTGTCAGGCCAGAGCATAGGGATAAACGGCAGGGCCAAAATCCTCTACGCCTGGCCAGGCCAAAGTCGTTCTCTGGTTGTCAACCGGCTCTCTCGCGCATCGGCAACGAAGCCTCGAAGTGGCTTCGAAGCGCAGCAGGGAAGAGCAGGGCGTCGGCAAATGGAATTGAGTCTTATGCGAGTGGGT
>JAJYEK010000108.1:0-3630 GCA_021785795.1 Pseudomonadota bacterium | reverse complement strand
TGGCCTAAGTCGAGGGAACCTGCGGACATCCGGCCCTCAAGAACTTGCAACTCGTCCCGGACAGTGTTCATTGCCTTTGTCCGGCCGTCTTCGCCCATACATTCGCACGCAAATGCCACTGCGGCATAATCCAGGTCAGACCAATTTATTGCAAAGAGATGATGGCAGTATTGGCAGAAGACGTTCGCCTGAGAGAGGATGAGCTTATTGAAGGGACTGTCGCGCGAGGACGACAGGGTGTCTTCTGAGCCTCATGTGCGATCGGGATAGTCTTCACGACGGGCGCCGGAAGTCTCTCGCGCAGCCTTCAACCCGTCACGAAAACCCCGTCTGCACTCTCGCTCTCGGGGCGTTTCGGGGTGTCCGCGCAAGAGGGGTCGGCCGCAGAAGACGGCTTCTCCCGTCAATTTGAAATAATACGAATTATCGTAGCGGGGCTACGATGGAAGCACTAAATCAACACTTGGCCGATATTTCGAATTATTGCTATAATCGTAGCATGACTACGACTCATCGGAACAAGCTAAATCTGCTTTATACCCGCCTGGCACCGGGAACACCACTGACCTCCGAGGACCTTACCGCCCTGGAGATATCAGCCGATCTCGCCGTCCACTATGTCCGGGCTGGCTGGCTGCAACGGCTGGCGCGTGGTGTCTATTGCCGGCCGAACGATCCGCCCGCGTTGCACCCGAGCCTCGCTCTGCTGCAGCGGAGCTTTGACGGATTGCATGTCGGCGGCAAGTCCGCGCTCGACTGGCAGGGCATACGCCAATACTTGTCGCAACGGCCTGGCCTAGACCTTTATGGCTGGAAAGCGGGGCACCTTCCGGAGTGGTTCGCCCAGCGCTTCCCGGCCGAATACCACCGCAAGCGGCTCTTCAAGGAGGAGCCCGACGCGTTGCTTCATGTCCGGCCCTTCGAGAACCGCAAAGGCGGCCCGCTCGTCTCGGCGCCGGAACGCGCGCTGCTGGAGGTGTTGAGCGAAGTCGGCGTGCGGCAGCCGCTACAGGAAGCGCGCGAGCTGGTCGAGAGCACTTACAGCCTGCGCGCCGATGTGCTGCGTGACCTGCTCAAGCGCTGCACCAGCATCAAGACCGTGCGCCTGTGCTTGCAGCTCGGCCGCGAGCTCTCCCAGCCCTGGGCTGGCAAGCTCGATCCGTCTCAATTGCCCATGGGCAGTGACCGGCCGTGGGTATCCCGCTCCGGTGACGGGCTTCTGGTGCTGAAACCATGAACCAGGTCTATCTCGACAGCGCTCGGATGCTGACGCGCGTGGCGCCGCTCGTGCTCGTCGACAACACGTTCGCGCTCAAGGGCGGCACGGCGATAAACCTGTTCGTGCGCGACATGCCGCGGCTCTCGGTCGACCTCGACCTGGTGTTTCCCGACCATACCCTGCCGCGCGAGCAGGCGCTGCGATGCATCAACGAGGCCATTCGCCAATCCGCGGCACGCCTGCAGAAGCAAGGCTTCCAGACTCATGCGCCGGCCGCGGTGGATTCCGGCGAGACCAAGCTTGCTGGTGCGGCGGGGCAGCATCGAGGTCAAGATCGAGGTCAACTTCGTTATGCGCGGCACTATCCATCCGGTACGCATGGTGTCGCTGAGACAGAATGCGCGCGACACGCTGCAGGTGGATCTCGGGATCCCGGTCGCTTCCCTTGAGGACGTGTATGGCGGCAAGCTGGTCGCGGCGATGGACCGCCAGCATCCCCGCGATCTATTCGACGTCCTGCAGCTCTTCGCGCATGAAGGAATTACCGCGGGCATCCGCCGTGCCTTTGTCGTCTACCTTGCAAGCCATAACCGGCCGGTCCACGAGGTTCTGTTTCCGCCGCTGCGCGACATCCGCCAGGAGTTCCAGCACAATTTCACGGGCATGACCGCCGAGGCCGTCGAGTTCGATGCACTGTTGGCGGCGCGCGAGCGCATGTTGCGCGAACTGCAGCAAGGTCTGAGCGCTGATGAGCGCCGGTTTCTGTTGTCGCTGGTCGCCGCAGAGCCCGAATGGCCGCTGCTGGGCGTGCCGCATCTGGAACAGCTCCCCGGCCTGCGCTGGAAGCTACACAATCTGGAAGAGCTTCGGAAGACCAACGCCCAAAAGTTCGCCGAGCAATCGGAAGTGCTCGCACGGTTGCTCGGGTAATTACGGGTTGGAGAGCAGCATTGGTTAGTATCGTTCTATCGGCGATGGGTCTAGCATGGTTTTTGCATGTGCTTTGGGTAACCCTGCAGCCGTGTCTGAGGCAACGGGATCCAGTCCGAGGTCCGGTCCCACGTCCGGGCGATCACAGGTCAGGGTTTCAGCACAATGCTGCAGGTGGCGCGAAATCAGACGCCCTGAGCCGAGTCGTGGGCGCTTCCTAAAAGGGACAAGGGTAGCGATGAAAAACAGGCAGCGAACAATGAGACCCCAAGAAGGCACACGTCGCAGATGCGATCTTCACAGCCGCCCACCCTGCCCACGGGGGGCACGCACATGAAGTTCGCCGTGATTGTTTGCTCCAACGATCCCGAAACCGTCTGGAATGCCTTGCGCTTTGCGAATGCCTCGTCGGTCTGTGGAAACGGGGTCACGGTCTTTCTGTTGGGCAAGGGGGTGGAGGCGATGAGCGTCGGTACCTTCAAATACGACATCCAGGAACAGGCCGAACTGTTTCGTCAGCACGGTGGGGTCATCCTCGGTTGCGGCGTGTGCTGTGAGAACCGCAGGGAGGAGATGCCGTTCCTGCAACGGGAACTGCGCTGCGGGATGGGCTCCATGCAGGATCTCTACGGCCTGGTTGCGGAAGCCGACAAGGTCATCACTTTCTAGCGCCGGACGCCTATTGCGCATGACGGACACGCGAACGAACTCGACGTCCGATGGCTCCGGCCCCGAAGCGCAGGCGGGTGGGTGCGAGATCCTGAACCGCGTCGATGCGGCGATCGCCTTCGTCAACACCCGCGGAGAACCCGTGTTTCAAAACGACGCCTTTGCCCGGTTCAACGCCGCGGTCCGCGACGCTGCCGATTGCTTTGAAAACTACCCGACGCTCCTTGATTGTCCGGCAGTTCAGCAATCGATCCGTACGGCCTTGGGCAGCGGGAACGACAGTCTGGTACGGCAGACATTTTTCTATGGCCCCAGAATGAAGGTCGACCTGAGCCTTCGGGTGCGGCCGTTGACCCAGCCCGGTGGCGGCGTGACGGGAGCGACGATCACCATCGGCGAGGAGTCGGTGGCGTTCGATAATCGCTACCTGGCGCGCATGCAGGAGTCCTTGCAAACCCTGATCGAACGCGTGCGGGTATTGAGCAGGGAGAAGATCGGCAACGACCGCCTGATTCGCGTGCTGTTCAAGGAGGCGCCGTTCGCGATGCTGCTGATGAACACGGACCGGCAGGTGCTGCACATCAACCGGGCGGGCGAGCATCTGTTCGGCGTGAGCGAACGCGAGCTCCTCGGGCGAAGCTGCGATGTGCTGCTGCCGTGTTTCCGGACCTGCGGCCACTGTCCGGTGCAGCGGGGGCGGTCCAGGATCGAGCTCGAGGAGGTTGCCGGCCTCTCGAACCAGAACCGGCCGGTTCCGTTGCTGCGCAGCGCCGTATTGTTCGGCGACGATGAGGAAAAACTGATCCTGGAGG